>NZ_JANSIN010000017.1:0-44184 GCF_047462115.1 Synechococcus sp. R50.1
GTTTGGAAACAAACAGAATGCTATCGCTGCATAGTTGAACAGTGATGTTCAGCAGTGTTCAGCGTAAATGTATCAGCACGGCATTCACACTTTGGTGTACAGTCCCCTCTGCCGAGGTCTGCTGAGCGGACGGATGACGCCACAAACCACCTTCCCTTCAGGGGATATGCGAGCCGGGATCGACCCCAAGTTTGTTGAACCGCGCTACTCCCAGTACCTAAAGGCGGCAGAGGCATTGAGCCGGTTTGCTCAGGATCGCTATGGCAAGACCTTGGCTCAGTTGGCGGTGCGCTGGCTGCTGGATCAACCAGGGGTGAGTGTGGCGCTGTGGGGGGCACGCAAGCCCTATCATCTGGAGGCAATATCCGGCCTTTGGGGCTGGTCGTTGGATGCGGAAGCGATGCAGACCATCGAGGATATTTTGCAAAGGTATGTTCCCGAGTCCATTCCCCCCAGCTTTATGTCCCCGCCTGCCCGCGCTGCCTAGTTGTTGCTTTCTGTTCCCTTGCCGTTTGCGTTAGCGGTGGGGAGCACTTTGTCGCCGGGATCCCAGTCCTACGATTGAGTTTGGCAAAAAATGGGATGTAGAGCCCTGTCCTACCGCTACATAACTGGCCAGTAGGGCGAGGGGGCTGTTAACCACGGGAGAACAAAGATGGCCATCCCAGATGCATTCGCGTCAGCAGTGCGGAGCACTTTGACCCATAAAGCAGACAGGCCAAGGGATCCGGCTGACCAGAATGGGCCCACAGCGCCTTCTCAGGCGGGATCCCTGATTCTCCAGGTGGGGGGCATGAGTTGTGCCGGCTGCGTCCGCACTGTCGAGCAGGCTCTACTGAGACAGCCGGGGGTGGTCAAGGCCAGCGTTAACCTGGTTACCGAGTCGGCCCTTGTGGAATTTGCCCCTGGACTCCGGCCCGACCCGCAGCACCTGGCCCAGATTTTGACAGAGGCAGGGTTTCCCAGCCGCTACAGTTCAGAGGGTGAGGCCCTCTCCGGCGGGAGTTCCGTTCGCGTCAGCGGTGCGGAGCACTCTCAAGATCCCTCTTCCCCTCCCGGTGGGTGGGAAGAAGCCTTGGATGTGCCTGCGGATCCCCTCTCTCGGCAGCGACAGCAGACCCGACACCACATTCGCCAAGCGCTCACCGCCGCTTTTTTGCTGCTGATTTCTGCCGCCGGACACTTGGATCTCTTCGCCCGTCTGGGCTTGCCCCTCCTTAATGATGTCTGGCTGCACTGGGGCTTGGCGACCTTGACTTTTGTCGGCCCGGCTCGCGGCATTGTCCTAGATGGTTGGAGAGGGGCGCGGCGGCTGGCCCCCAACATGAACACCTTGGTTACCCTGGGATCCGGATCGGCCTACCTGGCCAGTCTAGCGGGGTTGTTGGCCCCTCAGGTGGGCTGGGAGTGCTTTTTCGACGAGCCCGTCATGATGCTCAGCTTCATCCTGTTGGGACGGGCCTTGGAACAGCACAGCCGCCTGCGGGCGGCCAGCAGCCTGCAATCGCTGGTGAGCTTGTGTCCCAGTTTGGCTCGGCGGGTTCAGCCTGCAGAGAAGGCGGGATCTCTGGCTTCCAGCCCAGAGGGGAACCTGGATCTGGGATCCCAAACCGGAGAATGGTGCCCTGTCGAACAGGTGCGAGTGGGGGATTGGCTCCAAGTGCGGGCCGGCGAACAGATCCCGGTGGATGGAGAAGTCATTGCCGGCCAGGCCACGGTCAACGAGGGGATGCTGACAGGGGAACCCTTGCCGGTGCTGAAACAAGCGGGGGATTCCGTGGTGGCGGGAACGCTGAACCAATCGGGGTTGCTGCTGTGCCGGGCGACGCGCACCGGGAAAGACACCACCTTGGCCCAGGTCATTCGCCTGGTGGAAGAGGCCCAAGCTCGCAAGGCCCCCATCCAAGGGATAGCCGACCAGGTGGCGGGCTACTTCACCTATGGGGTGGTCACGCTGGCCATTCTCACCTTTGGGTTCTGGTACTGGATTGGGATCCCGCTTTGGGGGAGCGGCGGTGCGGAGCACTTCGTCCTGGCGGGGTTCAGCCTGCACGCCCATCTGCATCTGGGTGACCATCCCCCTCACCCCACACCCCTGCTCAGCAGCCTCAAGATGGCCATTGCCGTTTTGGTGGTGGCCTGCCCCTGTGCTTTGGGATTGGCTACGCCGATGGCCATCCTGGTGGGTACCGGGCTGGGAGCCGAGCGGGGCTTGCTCATCCGAGGGGGAGATGTTCTGGAGAAAGCCCATCGCTTGCAAACGGTGGTCTTCGACAAAACCGGCACCCTCACCCAAGGGGATCCCCACCTGACGGACTGTCTCAGCCTTGACCCCTCCCTGGATCCCAATCGCCTGCTCCAACTGGCGGCCACAGTGGAAAGCGGCACTCGCCACCCCCTGGCGCAAGCCATTTTGCAAGCCGCCCGCACCCAGGGTTTGCCGTTGCTCTCCGCCGGCGAGTTTCAAACCCAACCGGGGATAGGAGTCGCCGCCCAAGTGGAAGGGCAGGAAGTGGTGTTGGGATCCCTGGATGGGCTGGCTGCTTTGGGGATCCCGCTGTCCCAGGAGGCCCAGGCCCAGGCCGAGGTGCTACTGGCAGCCGGCAAAACGGTGGTGGGCGTGGCTCTAGGGGGATCCCTGGTGGGGCTGCTGGCAGCCCAGGATCCCTTGCGGCCTGATGCGCAGGCAACACTGCGACAACTGCAAAAGATGGGCTTGCAGGTGATGCTGCTTACTGGCGATCGGGCTGAGGTGGCCAAGCAGGTAGCCGAAGCTCTGCAAGTGCCCGGGATCCGCGTTATCGCCGAGGTTCACCCGGCAGACAAAGCTCAAGTCATCCGCGACCTGCAGACCCAAGGCCAGAGAGTTGCCATGGTGGGAGATGGCATTAACGACGCTCCGGCTTTGGCCCAAGCCGATGTGGGCATCGCCCTGCACTCAGCCACTGATGCGGCCTTAGAAACCGCCGATATCATCCTCATGCGCAACCGCCTCTGGGATGTGGTGGAAGCTATCCGCCTCAGCCGCGCCACCTTCCGCAAGATCCAGCAGAACCTCCTCTGGGCCTTTGGCTACAACCTGGTGGGGATCCCAGTGGCAGCAGGCGTGCTCCTACCCCCCTTTGGCATTGGGCTTAGCCCGGCAATCGCTGGGGGTCTCATGGCCTTGAGTTCCCTCAGTGTAATCCTCAATTCACTCCTCTTGAGGCGAACTTTTGTACCCCGTAGATCTTCGAGTAGCCGCAGCTAAAAAAGTGTTAAAAACTACGAATGACTAAGTATCGATCGTTAAGTCTTCCGAGGTTTTACCGAGCTTCTGACACAATTTCCGCTGCATCCAAGCCAAAAATTCGGCAACTTCGTACATTTGATTATACATTTGATTAAAAAGATTAATCCGCTTTAACTTTTGAGGATTTGGTTGTAAGACTAGGCCGAAACCAAGCTGTAAGCGCATCTTCTGGTTTCTTGCTTAGCAAAGCAAAAACCGTGAAAATACTGAGAAAGCGCATCTTGCAGCGGTGAAGGGAGCAAAAGTATGGCGATGCTTGGAGATCTTCAGGAATTTTCCTTATGCGACCTGTTGCATTTAATGGAAAAGGGTAAGAAAGCAGGGCAATTATCCATCTGGGCACCCAATGGCATTCAGCGGATTTGGTTTTACCAAGGTCGGGTGGTCGCCGCCCTCGCCCCTGAAGAAAAGCATCGTTTGGAAAGCCTGCTGACGCGCTTTGGCTTGGTGGACGAGCAGGTGGTCAGCCAGTTGGTCGCTAGGGGCTTGGAGGAGCCTCTGGGGCGTTGCCTGCAGCGGCAAGGGTTGATCTCGCCCGTAGATTTGGCCAAGCTCTTTCGCCATCAACTGCAAACCGGCCTCTACAGCCTCTTCGCCCTCAAATCCGGACAGTTCAGCTTTTTGCCCAATGTGCCGTTGCCGTATCAAGAGATGACTGGCTTAAGCAAGGAAGCTTCGGCTGTAGTTTTGGAAGGGCTGCAGCAGCTCAAGAGGGATCAACGTTGGGAAGAAAACTTGCCCCAGCCGGACAGCTACTTCTGTCGCACCAGCTTTGAGCTACCTCTGTACAAGCTTTCACCGCTGGAGTGGTCGATCTTGGAGCAGGTCTCCCCTTCCCGCAAGCTGGCCGACCTGGCACGGGCATTGGGGGCCGACTTGTTGGAGGTGCGCTATGCCTGCGCCCGTCTGGCGAAGCTGGGGTTGATCAGCCCTTGTGAGGGGCCAACGGTTCTGGCTCGGTCTGGTCACTGGGAGCTGTCCAAGTCGATTGCTGAGGAGGTGAATCCCGAGCCGGTGAGGGAGAGGCTGGGGGCAAGGGTGCCCGGTTTTCAGGATGAGAGCGGCCCGGTTAAGCCTTCTCTGGTCAGTCGATTGGCCACCCTCCTCAAGGGCATGCGCGAAAAGTGAGGTAAACCTAACGGAAAAAAACAATCTTCTGGCTTTGTAAAGAACTTGGAAGGGTCTATAACTTTTCTCTAACTTCCGCTCACAGAGAAAGCAAAAATAGGAGTTCTATCTTACGAAGCGACATGATCCAACACAAAGCTGAAACAAAGGAAACTAGAACTCTTCTGTGAAGGGCTTCCGAGTGCTGCCTAATTGTATTCCTTGATAGATTTTCCCGGATAGTAAGTGTAACTGCTGGCGCGCAGAGTACCTAGCTACAAAGAACACAGCCGTTGATACACGGTTGTTGTCCGAGAGTACATGTACAAGAATGGGGATGTCTGAAATGTTACTAAGGCATTGATTTCCACTTATCCCACCGAATCAGAGGCTCGAAAAAATCTTATGGCCATAGTTGGAGACCTCCAAGAATTTTCCTTGCCCGATCTGTTGCAGCTGATCGAGAGAGGCAGCAAAACAGGACAGCTCTGTATTTGGGCGCCCAGAGGTATCTACAGGATCTGGTTTTACCAAGGTCGGGTCATTGCTGCCCTACCACCTCAGGAAGAACACCGCCTGGAGAGCTTGCTGGCCCATTCCGGCTTGGTGAGCGAGCGGGTGGTCGAGAAGCTGGCTTCCTTTTGCGGCTCGGAAGAGCCTCTGGGGCGTTGCTTGCAGCGGCAAGGGTTGATTACCCCAGCAGCCCTGGCCAAGCTCTTCCGCCATCAACTGCAAACCGGCCTCTACAGCCTCTTTGCCCTCGAATCCGGCCAGTTCAGCTTCCTGCCCAACGTGCCCATGCCCTACCGAGAAATGACTGGCCTCAGCAAAAGCGCTACCGCTGCCGTCCTGGAAGCCCTGCAGCAGCTCAAGCTAGAGCAGCAGCCCGAAAAAGACCTGCCAGAGCCCGATAGCTGCTTTTGGCGTACCAGCACCGAACTGCCTCTGTTCAAACTTTCTGCGCTGGAGTGGGGGATCCTGGAGCAGGTGTCGCCTTCTCGCAAGCTGACGGCTTTGGCTCAAGCACTGGGGGCAGACCTGCTGGAGGTGCGCTATGCCTGTGCCCGTCTGGCCAAGCTGGGGTTGATCAGCCCCTGTGAGGGGCCAACGGTTCTGGCTCGGTCTGGTCACTTGGAGCTGTCCAAGTCGATTGCTGAGGAGGTGAATCCCGAGCCGGTGAGGGAGAGGCTGGGGGCAAGGGTGCCTGGTCTCCAGGATGAGGGCGGCCCCGTCAAGCCTTCTCTGGTCAGTCGATTGGCCACCCTCCTCAAGGGCATTCGCGAAAAATAAAAGCATAGGGATATTTGCAGTCATGTTTTCGGTTTTCGGGTAGAAACATTAGAAATAGGGAATCAGCAGGGAGATGTAGGATGGCTAATCTGTCCTCTTTGCAGGCGATCCTCCAGAGCTATGTTGCCAACACACCGGAAGTCCAGGGAGCAGCAGTGGTCACCCCCGACGGGCTACCTTTAGCTTCCACACTGCCTGTGGGTATGGATGAAGAGAGAACCTCTGCTATGTCGGCTGCCATGCTTTCTTTGGGCGAACGGATTGGGAGAGAGCTAGGGCGCGGAGCCATAGAGAGAGTTTTTGTACAGGGGGAAAAAGGATACGGGGTTTTAACCAGTTGTGGCCCCGATGCCGTCTTGCTGACAATTGCCAGCCATGAAGTCAAGCAAGGCTTGCTCTTTTTGGAAATTAAGCGAGTCGCGGCAAGCATTGCAGAGGCAATGAAGTAAGAAAATCAAATGTGGAGGCTAAGTTTTTGATTCTGTCCTGACGTTGAGGGAAGTATGGCCATTAAACCTTCTGAGCTGCTCCAAGTCCTGATCTCACGCACGCAATTCACAGATGATGACAAGAAAATTTTGCAGCAAAGCGCCGACTGGGGCAGCAGCATTGCTGCAGAAATGTCGGATACGTTTTACAACTACCTGGATCGCGATGCTGAGATGGCAGCTGTCATTGCCAAGCATAACCGGCAGCGGCTGGGCCAAACTTTTGCCGACTGGTTCAAGGAAATGTTCACGGGCATGGACAATTGGGGCCCCCAGTATGCGGATCGCCGCTGGAAAATCGGCATAGTTCATGTGCGCGTTGGGATCGGCCCTCAACATGTTGTGCCTGCTATGGCCACAGTTGTGCAGGAGGTCAGTCGGCGGTTGGTGAAAGAAGGCAAGCCTGAGCAGTTGCGCACCAGCTTGAGCAAGGTCTGTATGATTGACCTCTCTTTTATTGAGCAAGCTTACCTTGAGGTGGCCTATAACGCCGTGCAACAGGAAACAGGCATGAGCGAGGCTTTATTCAAACGGTTAATTGCCAATGGTGCCAACAGTTTAATTTGAGTTGTTTGAGTTAGAGTGGGCTCTTGCTTACTCTACTTGCTTAATTTCTCTACCTTCTTGGGCTGAGGTGCTTGAGTTTCTGGGATCCCTCTGGAGCAGAGCTGGCGTTGATATCTTTTTTAGATTATCTTAGAAGCAACCTGGAGATAGCTTTACCTCCCGTGCGGCACATCGGTGCACTCCCCCGAGTTTTATTCAGCTTTGTCGCTAGAGCTTAGTCTGAGGCCAGTTTATGGGAAATATCTTGCGAATTGTTGTAACAGGGCCGGTGGGAGCTGGAAAGTCTACCTTTATTCGCACGATTAGCGAGATTGAGGTAGTAGACACCGATTGCAAAGCAACGGACGAGGTGGCAGAGCTGAAGAAAACCACGACGGTAAGCATGGACTTCGGCCGCTTGAGAATTGGAGAGGATGAAGAAGAGATGTGGCTGCATCTCTACGGCACTCCCGGCCAGTCTCGCTTTAACTTTATGTGGGATATTTTAATTAAGCGCGCCCACGGCTATGTTCTTCTGGTGCCTGCGCACTTGCCGGGCCAATTTCGCAACGCCCAAGCTATTCAATCTTTTATGAAAGCCAGGACAAGTGCCCCCTGCGTGATTGGGATCACTCACGTCGATCAACCCAATGCCTGGGATCCAGAAGACATTTTGTTAATTTTGGGGAATCAAGATGGCGCGATTCCCCACACCACTTTGAATGCTCAAGAGCCATCTTCTGTTGCCAACACGTTGCTTCTGTTGGTTGAGCAAATGATGCCCCAGGTGGTTGTTTGAACAGATTTTCAGGTATCCAGCAGGCTACAGCTTTTTTTAGCAACATCGACCCTAGCCAACACAGGCGTATCTTTTGTGGGACAGGGATCCCTCCCGTGAAGCCGAAAAACGGGAGATTGGATTCGGTGGAGATTTGCCGCATAATGAAATGTCCTGAGTGATCTTTCTTGCCAGCCATTGAACCAAGGGGATCCCTGCTGTGTTGCTTCTCGATTGCTCTCCCCTGACCCTTTCCCCAGAAGAAGCGCGGGAGAAACTGTTGTATCTCCTCGCCCAACTGGCCTATCGAGAAGGCTCCTTTACCCTCACTTCTGGACAGAAGAGCCCCCACTACATCAACTGCAAGCCGGTCACCCTCCATCCCCAGGGGGCTTATTGGGTGGGATCCCTGCTACACCGGCTGTTGCCTCCCGAAACCGAAGCAGTGGCCGGAATGACGCTGGGAGCGGATCCCTTGGTGACGGCGGTGAGTTTGGCCTCTCTGCATGCTGAACCCGCCAACCTACCCGCCTTGATCGTGCGCAAAGAGCCCAAGGGGCACGGTACGCAGGCCTGGATCGAGGGGCCAGAACTGCCGGCGGGCAGCCGGGTTTGGATCTTGGAAGATGTCGTCACCACCGGCGGCTCGGCCCTCAAAGCTGTAGAGCGGGTGCGGGCAGCCGGCTATCGGGCGGAAGGGATCCTGGCTTTGGTGGATCGGCTGGAAGGGGCAGAAGACCGCTACCGAGAAGCAGGGATCGCCTTTCGTCGCCTATTCACCCTTCCAGAAGTGCAGGCTTGCCATCGGGCCTTGACCTCAGGAAAATCAAAGGACTAGCCTGCCCCCTTGGTGAGCATCAAAGCTTTGGAGAGCGGACATGCTGCCCCCTGCCTACTCAGCTCTGCCCAGCCGAAATCTGCCGAGCCTACCGCATCGGGCGCGGGTGGCTGTGTACGTGGTGATGAACATCGAGCACTTCACTTTTGGCAAGCTGGGCACAGCCATTCAACCCCATCTCACCAGCTCCCCTGAGATCGCCAACTATGGCTGGCGGGACTACGGCAATCGGGTGGGCATTTGGCGCTTGTTTGAGCTGTTTGCCGAGCTGGGGATCCCGGTAACTGCCGCCCTGAACGCGGAAATGGTGGAGCTTTACCCCCCCATCATTGAAGGGATCCGCCAATACGGCTGGTCGGTGTTGGCCCACGGCTGGAACAACTCTACCGGCCACAGCGGCCTGGCCCGTGACGTCGAACAGGAGCTCATTGAGCGCAGTTTGTCCCTTTTGGAAAAGGTGTCGGGATCCCGCCCTTGGGGCTGGCTGACGCCGGGGTTTTCCGTTAGCGAGAACACCTTTGACCTGCTCAAGGCTGCCGGGATCCGCTACACCACCGACTGGGTAAACGACGACCAACCCTACTGGCTGCAGACTGCCGCCGGCCCTCTCTTGGGGATCCCCTACACTCTAGAGGCCAACGACATCAGCCTTTGTCTGAGCGCCCGCCTGCCGGCAGAAGCCTTTGCCCAAGCCCTCATCGACCAGTTTGATCAACTGTGGCAAGATGGGGAACGCTCCCCCCGCGTCATGGCCATCGGCCTACATCCTTTCATTGTCGGGCAGCCTCTGCGGATGGGATCCCTGAAAAAAGCCTTGCAGCACATCCAATCTCGCCCTCAGACTTGGCTCACCACCGGTGATGGCCTCTACGACTGGTATGCCCAAGCCTGCCCTGCTCCTGAGACGCCCTGACGGGATCCCCTGGCCAGAGGGAAAAGCGCGTCTTGGCCTTGGATCCTGCTCATTTTTTAACTTTGTTCTAATTTTGTCTTGTCTGGAGCTGTCCACCGTGGCTCCAGAAGTGACAGCATAGGCGGTGAAACCACCTAGGGCAAAAGGGCTTGGCCATGCGCATGGGCAGACTCAGTGGGATCCTCCTGCACCCCACCTCGCTACCGGGGCCATTTGGTATCGGCGATCTGGGGCCATCGGCTTATCGCTTTGTGGACTTTCTGGTGGAGAGCGGCCAACGCCTCTGGCAGGTTCTTCCTCTTGGGCCGACCGGCTGGGGCAACTCCCCCTACATGAGCTTTTCCTCCATTGCCGGCAACCCGCTTCTCATCAGCCCGGAGCTATTGGTGGGGGCCGGTTGGCTGGATCCCAACAGTTGGCAGGATCTGCCCCAATGGCCAACGATCCAAGCCGGGTCTGCCGAGCGGGTGGACTACGAAACCGTGATCCCCTTCAAGCTGGGCCTGCTGCACCGCGCCTGGGCAACCTTCAAAGAAAAAGCGTCCGCCGCCGACTGGGAAGCCTTCCAAGCCTATTGTGCTGCCGAAGCCGATTGGTTGCCCGACTATGCCCTGTTCATGGCCCTCAAGGATGTGTACGGCGAGCAAGAGTGGAACCAATGGGATCCGGCCTTGGTGCGACGGGATCCGCCGGCCCTGCAAGAGGCTCGCGACCGCTATGCCGATGCCATTACCGAGCAGATGTTTTGGCAGTATCTGTTCGCCCAGCAGTGGGGATCCTTGAGGGAGTATGCCCATCGGCATCAAGTGCAGCTCATCGGGGATGTGCCCATCTATGTTGCCCCCAACAGTGCCGACGTGTGGGCCAACCGGGAGCTGTTTCACCTGGATGAACAGGGACGGCCTTTACAAGTAGCCGGTGTGCCGCCGGACTATTTCAGCCCCACCGGGCAGCGCTGGGGCAACCCCCTCTACAACTGGGAAGTGCTCAAGGCCCGTGGCTACGACTGGTGGATCAAACGCATGCAGGCCATTCTCAAGCAAGTGGATTGTGTGCGCATCGACCACTTTCGCGGCTTCGAGAGCTACTGGGCCATTCCGGGCGATGCGGAAACAGCTGTGGAAGGGGAGTGGCAAAAAGGGCCGGGAGCAGATTTCTTTCAGGCCCTGGCCGACAAGCTGGGGGAAATCCCGGTGATTGCCGAAGATCTGGGAGACATTACGCCCGAGGTGTTGCAACTGCGGGATCAATTTGGCTTGCCCGGCATGAAGGTGTTGCTCTTTGCCTTCGGCTCTGGGCCCGATAACCCCTATTTGCCCCATGCCTATGAGCGCAACTTTGTCGTTTACACCGGCACCCACGACAACAACACGGTGGTGGGCTGGTTTCATGACCCGGATCGCTCGGAGTGGGAAAAACAAAACCTGCTGCGCTATTTGGGCTGCCAGGGATCCGGGGGCATCCATTGGGATCTGATCCGCTTGGCCCTTTCTTCCGTAGCCGACCTGGCCATCATTCCCCTGCAGGATGTGATGGGGCTGGGGGCAGAGGCGCGCATGAACTTCCCCGGCACCACCGAGAACAACTGGGCCTGGCGCTACCGCGAAGAGATGCTGCGGCAGGACATGATCCAGCGGCTGGCCGAGATGAGCGTGACCTATGGGCGCATCTCTCCTCAAGAGTTGGAGCAACGGCGAGCAGCCCTAGCCCAAGAACGGGCGGCAGGATCTTCTCAAGCTGCCCCCAGCCTCGTCTAATGCTGGATCCCGCCCATCAGCAGCCCGATCCGCTCTTCGGTGGCCTCTTCAGGCCTGAGTTCTCCTACCAGGCGGCCCTCATGGATCACCAAAATGCGATCCGACAAGCTGATCACCTCATTCAAATCCGCCGATACCAGCAGCACCCCCATGCCCTGATCCCGTGCCTGCAGGATGCGGCGATGAATGGCCTCGATGGCCCCCACATCCACCCCCCGCGTCGGCTGGGCAGCCACCAGCACCTTGGATCCACAGGAAAGCTCCCGTCCCACAACGATCTTCTGGGCATTGCCCCCAGAATAGCGGCGGGCCGTCAGGGAAATGCTGCGGGGGCGAACGTCGAAGCTCTCCACCACCTGGCGGGCATGTTGGTCAATGGCCTCTTCCCGAAAAAATCCCAACCAGCCGGTATACGGCTTTTGATGGTGATCCCCCAGGATCAGGTTGTCGCGGGTGGGGAAATCCAGCACCAAACCTCTCACATTGCGATCTTCGGGGATATGACTCAGACCCCAGCAACGCACCTGTCGGGCCGAAGCAGACAGGGATCCGGCTCCATAGCGAATTTGGCCGCGGTAGCTTCTCAAGCCGGTGATCGCCTCCACCAATTCCGTTTGGCCGTTTCCCTCCACACCGGCAAGGCCCACAATCTCGCCGGCACGTACCTGGAAGCTCGCCCCCGCCACCGCCGGCTTCCGCCCCGGTATATCCACCCACAGATCTCGCACATCCAGCAACACCTCCCCAGGGGTAGCGGCCTTTTTTTCAACGGTCAGACTGACTTCCCGCCCCACCATCAGCCGCGCCAGTTCCTGGGCATCGGTTTGGGCAGTGGGCAACGTCGCCACCACCTTGCCATCCCGAATGACGGTGACGCGGTCGGCCAGTTGCATTACCTCCTTCAGCTTGTGGCTGATGAAAATGACAGCTCCCCCCCGCCGGGCAAAGCGGCGCAAAAACGCAAACAGCTCGCCTGCCTCCTGCGGAGTCAACACTGCCGTCGGCTCATCCAAAATCAAGATGCGGGCCTTGCGGTAGAGCATTTTCAAGATCTCCACCCGCTGCTGTAGGCCTACCGGCAGATCCTCCACTCTGGCGTCGGGATCCAGATGGAAGCCCATCTCGGCAATCAACTGAGCCACCTCAGCCCTGGCCCGACGGAAATCGACCTGAAAAAGATGGCCGGGTTCGGCCCCAAGAACCACGTTTTCCGTAACCGTCAAGGGATCCACCAACATAAAGTGTTGATGCACCATCCCAATTCCCAACCGAATGGCATCGGCGGGACTGTGAATTTTGGCCGGTTGCCCATCCACTTGAATGGATCCCTCGTCCGGGCTGACCAACCCATAGACGATCTTCATCAGGGTAGACTTGCCCGCCCCGTTCTCCCCCATCAGCGCCAGAATCTCTCCCCAACGCACCTCCAGATCGATGTGGTCGTTGGCCAGCACCAGAGGATAACGCTTGGTGATCCCCTGCAAGCGAAGGGCAATATCGCTGCGATGGGATCCCTCTGCCAAAGAAGGATCAGGCCCACTCATGAGGTGCTTCTTGAACGCCTTTTCCAGCATAGGTTGTGAACTGCCATGCCAGAGGAAAGCATTTCTGGGGGTATTGTGAGAGTCTCTCTTTTTCTAAGCACTATGGTCATTTCGATTCAAACTGGGACACTGCACCCACACCTAAAACGTTGGTCACGTCGTTACGTCGTCGCATCGTCGCGTCAGCGTTGCGGTTCCCGTCAGGGTGCCGTAGGCATAGCAATAGCGCTGCGGAGCAATAATGCACGGGGCCAGAAGGCTTTTTTCAATAGCCCAGGCGTCTTACCCTAGCCTGAAACAACTATGTCTAATAACTAATGGTGCAACATCCAAGGTCGCCCACAGGATTGGGAGCGATATTTTGGCGAGTTTGGATCAGAATTTGAGTGCTGTTCACGCTTGATCAGTTTGGGTTCTCTTCCCCCCTTTGAAATAGGCAAAGAGCTGGAAAGCTGAACCATGGGAACTGAAATGAGACGTTTCCCTTCCTGATTGCAAGAAGGACAATAGGCCGGATCTCGATATTGAGATAAGGGCCGCCATACCTCAAACTCCCCACAGGTTTGACACTTAAACTCATACAGCGGCATCTTCCTATTCCACCCCCTTGAACGAGGCATCGGATAACATTCACCTAGGGAGAATATCTATGTCGAAGATTTGCGTAGGAACAGCCACCGTACAGCAAGCATTGGGAATATCGACGATCCCACTCACTCTGCCCTCCACCGGTGCAGAACTGAGCAGCAGATAAGCTTGTTCTCCCGTAAAGCCGAATTTTTTCAGATATTCGATGGCATTTAAGCAGGCGCGTCGATAGGCAATGTGAACATCCATATAATGCTGCTTACCTGTAAGCTCGTCCACAGAAATGCCCTCAAACACAAGGTATTCCGAGTAACGTGGCTCAACAGGGCCGGGCTTAAAAATGGGGTTAACCAATCTGTACTTCTCAACACCACCCTTGATTAGATCGACGTGGAGATCGATGTAGCCCGACATCTCAATAGCGCCACAAAAAGAGATCTCCCCATCCCCTTGCGAGAAGTGAATATCTCCCATCGACAGCTTGGCACCCTCCACGTAAACCGGGAAGTAGATCCGTGTTCCTTTAGACAGGTTTTTAATATCGCAATTACCGCCGTGCTCTCGCGGGGGCACCGTCCGAGCCGCTTCAGCAGCAACCCGCTCATACTCTGACTTGGGCAAAGTTCCCAAAATTGCGTTCTTGGGATTGGGCAAGGCGGCCAGCACAGGCTGATTGCCGGATAGCCCCGCGCCGTAAGTGCGCAAATCGGGAGCCGAAGCGACCAGCTCAGCTTCCCGCTTATTCCAAGCCGCCAGCAACTCGTGAGATGGGGCACAGCCAATGAGGCCGGGGTGAATGATGCCGGCAAAGCGCACATGGGGAATGTGTCTGGAAGTGGTGTAAATGCCTTGAAAATCCCAGATGGCTTTGGCCGCGTTGGGAAAATGATCGGTGAGGAATCCCCCTCCATTTTCTTTGGCAAAAATACCTGTAAACCCCCACTCGTCTCCCGGCAGTGGCCCAATGTCTAACAGATCGACAACCAGGATATCTCCAGGCTGGGCGCCGTTAACCCAAATAGGCCCACTCAAAACATGGACAACGCTTAGGTCAACCTGCTCAATGTCGGAAGGATCATCGTTGTTTTTGATTTGCCCATCCGTCCAGTCTTTACACTCAATTCGGAATACCTCGCCAGGGTTTACAGAAACCACAGCGGGAATATCAGGATGCCAGCGGTTGTGACCCGGTAGATCCTGTTGATCCATTGGCTTAGTCAGGTCAACTTTAAACAGCGTTTTGGGCATGGGATCCTATCCTTGAGTCATCACTCTGCGGTCAGACTTTGAATGCACAAAAGCCTATCTCCAATAGAGAAGCTAATACTGTAGTAAAAGCTACAATTCATAGTGCTGTTATCTACAATCGCAGAGCGGGAGATGAGGAGCTTAGATCGACAGGCTATTTCACTGCAATTCAAAGTAACTATCAATCAATTCACCAAAGTAACGGCCAATCCATTCGGCGACAGATCGATTTAGCCGTCAGCTCCTAAAGCGTTGCAGGATCCTCTCCAGAAAATCCCTAGAGAACATGGTGGGTTGTCGGCCAAATCCTGATTTTTCAATTAGCCCCCTTGGCTTCCCTTGAGAAAGGGAAACTCAAGCTCTTTCTTGAGATCCTCAGAACCTGGGATCCTCAAGTTCTGAAAACCCAGTTGCCGCAAGCCAGGGATCCCGAATGCCCAAGCTAGTCAAGTGCCTGTAGCTGGGCTAGGAAATCTGCCACCGTCAGGGATCCCAGCTCCTGCCGATGGCGCTGGCGCACGCTCACCGTTCCTGCCGCTTGTTCCTGTTCCCCCACGATCAACATAAAAGGGATCCGGGCCTTCTCGGCATTGCGGATTTTTTTGGGCAAACGATCGCTGTCGGCATCGATGTGGACGCGGATCCCGTGTTCTCGCAGTTGATCCCGCACTTGGGTGGCATAGCCCAAATACTGATCGGAAACGGGCAAAATGCGCACCTGTTCCGGGGCCAGCCAGAAGGGAAAATCCCCAGCGTATTCTTCGATGAGAATGCCGATGAGTCGTTCCAGCGAGCCAAAGGGAGCACGGTGAATCATCACCGGACGCTGCCGGGATCCATCCTCAGCTACGTATTGCAGATCAAAGCGCTGTGGGTTTTGGTAGTCCACCTGAACCGTGCCCAGTTGCCACTCCCGATCCAGCGCGTCGCGGAAAATAAAATCCAGCTTCGGCCCATAGAAGGCTGCCTCTCCGATCCCTTCAAAGTGGGGCATCGACAACTTCTCCACAGCGCGACGGATGGCATTTTCGGCTTTGTCCCAATCTTCGGGGGATCCCAGATATTTGTCCGACTTGGGATCCCGGAAGCTGAGGCGGGCGCGAAAATCCTTGAGCTTGAGCTTATCGAAAACCACCAAAATGAGATCGACAACCTTGAGAAACTCCTCCTCCAATTGATCGGGGCGAACAAACAAATGGGCATCGTCCACCGTGAAGCCACGCACTCGCGTCAGACCTCCCAATTCCCCCGATTGCTCGTAGCGATAAACGGTGCCGAACTCGGCATATCGTAGGGGCAAATCGCGGTAGGATCTCAGCTCGGATTTGTAGATTTGGATGTGAAAAGGACAATTCATCGGCTTCATGACAAAGCCCTGTTCAGCCGCACGCGCCTGCTCATTCTCCGACATCATGGGAAACATATCTTCCCGATACTTTTGCCAGTGGCCGGAGATCTTGAACAAGTCCACACGGGCAATATGAGGGGTAACCACCGGCAGGTAGCCCCGCTTGAGCTGCTCCTGCTTGAGAAAATCCTCCAGCACCGAGCGCAGAATGGTGCCCTTGGGTGTCCAGAGAGGCAGCCCCGGCCCCACCTCATCCGAAAACAAAAATAGGCCCAGTTCTTTGCCCAGCTTGCGGTGATCCCGCCGTTTGGCTTCTTCCAGCCGCCGTTTGTATTCTTTCAGCTCCTCTGGGGTCTCCCAGGCGGTGCCGTAGATGCGTTGGAGCTGCGGCTTGGTTTCATCCCCCCGCCAATAAGCGCCGGCCACACTGAGCAAATCAAAGGCTCTGGGGTTGAGATCTCGGGTGTTTTCCACGTGGGGGCCAGCACAGAGATCCCACCATTCATCCCCCAAGTGATAAATGCTGATGACCTCTCCTTCGGGAATGCTGTCCAAGATCTCCAGCTTATAGGGTTCGCCGAGGGCTTCGATTCTGCGCCTGGCTTCTTCCCGGCTCACCTCCTCGCGGATCACCGGCAAACCTTTTTTGATGATCGCCTGCATCTCTTTTTTGATGCGGTCGAGATCCTCAGGCGTAAAGGGTTCGGGATGGTCAAAATCGTAATAGAAGCCGTAGTCGGTGGTGGGGCCGATGGTCACCTGGGCCTTGGGAAACAGCTTTTGCACCGCCATAGCCAGGACATGGGAAGTGGTGTGGCGGATGCGCTCCAGTTGGGGAGACTCGTGAGTGCGCAGCAGTTTGAGGGTGCTGTTGGCCTTCTGAGGTGATTCGGCTGGCTGAGACATCGGAACCTACTTTGAAACAAACAAATCAAATACTGTGTCCCTATCTTAGGCTGGGGCGAGAGCGGCAGGGATCCCAAGCTGAGTCCATTCCCTTGTTTGCCGAGTCAATCGCAAACCTGACAACTGGGCCCGGAACAAGGGGGGAAAGTACACAGTATCCTAAAGGGGTTGACCCCCACACCCGAGCCATGATCTCTTCGCGCACCGACTTCACGGAATGCCCTGTCGCCTCTGCTCCCCCAGTTTCCGAAACCGGCCCGGCTTCTCGTCCTGAATCTTTGGCTGCCCCCGTTCTGGCCGCCATCGATGTAGGCAGCAACTCTCTCCACATGGTGGTGGTGCGCATCAATCCCCGTATCCCCAGCTTCACCATCATCTCCCGCGAAAAAGCCACCGTGCGGCTGGGGGAATACTGCAACCAGACGGGTGCCCTGACCCCTGCAGCCATGGAGCGGGCCCGAGTGGCCCTGGAACGATTTTGCCGCATTGCCGAGAGCTTTCAGGTGCATTCCATTGTTGCGGTGGCCACCAGTGCTGTGCGCGAGGCCCCCAATGGGCCGGAGTTTTTGAAGCGGATTGAACGGGAGCTGGGCCTGCGGGTGGAGTTGATCTCGGGGCAGGAAGAGGCCCGCCGCATTTATCTGGGAGTGCTCTCGGCGATGGAGTTCCACAACCGGATGCACGCGGTGGTGGATATCGGCGGTGGCTCCACCGAGCTGATCTTGGGCAATGGCCAAGAGCCGGAGTTTCTGCGCAGCATCAAGGTGGGAGCTGTGCGTCTAACCCAGGCTTTTTTGCACCACGATCCGCCCACTTCTGGCGAACTGCAAGCCCTGCGCCAGCACATCCGCGGCATGCTGGAATCCCCCATTGAGCAGATGAAACGGATCGTCGCATCTTCACAACAACAGGGATCCCTGCCTTTGGTGGGCACCTCTGGCACCGTCGAGAGCCTGGCCCAGTGGGATGCCCGCCGTCGTTTGGGCGCTCCCCCCAGTCGCCTGCAGGGGTATGAGTTCAGCTTGGAAGCCTTGCGCGGCTACATCAAAGAGCTGCGATCCCTGACGGTGGCCGAACGGCAAAAACTTCCCGGCCTAGGGGAAAGACGGGGGGAGATCATCCTGGCCGGCGCCCTGATCCTAGAGGAAGTGATGAGCCTGCTGGGGGTAGAGCGGGTTCAATTTTGCGAACGGGCTTTGCGGGAAGGGCTGATCGTGGATTGGATGATCGGCCAAGGCTTGATTGAGGATCGGCTGCGCTACCACAGCTCGGTGCGGCGGCGCAGTGTGCTCAAGCTGGCGGAAAAATATCAGGTGGAGCTGCCCTATGCCGAACGGGTGGCCGAATTTGCCCTCAGCCTCTTCGACCAGACCCGCGGCCTGTTGCATGGTTGGGGATCCCGCGAGCGGGCCCTCCTCTGGTCAGCGGCCATGCTGCACAACTGCGGCCACTTTATCAGCCATGCCGCCCACCACAAACACTCCTACTACCTGATTCGCCATGGGGAACTGTTGGGCTTCAATGAAGAAGAGGTGGAAGTGATCGCCAACTTGGCCCGCTACCACCGCAAATCGCCTCCCAAGAAGAAGCACGAAAACTTTCAGCGCCTCACCGACGAACGGGATCGCCAAATCGTCTTGGAACTGAGCCCCTTGCTGCGCATGGCTTGTGCCCTGGATCGCCGCCGTCTGCAAGCCATCCAAGCGCTGCACTGCCGTTTTCAGCTCTTGGGAGAAGGCTCTCGGCAGATGGAGCTGATTTTGGATCCCAGGCATCCCAATGATGACTGCGCCTTGGAGCTGTGGAGCTTGAACGAGAAGAAAAAAGTCTTCGAACAGCAGTTCAAGCTGCAGGTGATCCCCAAATTGTCCACTCAGATCGAGCGCAGCTCAAATCCTTTTGAGGCAGCAGTTTAGCCCCTGCCCGCAGGAGGTTTCTGGTGGGCACCTGGCAACGGTAGAATGTTTGACGATGAAGCTGTGGTTGTGGGCGGCTCTCCCGCCACTGAATGCTGAGCAAAACGGAGTTGTTGAGATGGCCAAGTTGTTGTTGGGGGATCAAGCCTTTGAGGTCGAGCTACTGACGGATACGCCCACCAATTGGCCGGGAATTAAAGTCATGTCCAAGGGGGCCAAGCTGGATATTCCGGCTGGAACTGTGGTGAAGGTGGAGTCCGAGGATGACCACGCGACCGGGTCCTACAAAGTGGTCTATCGTCTGGCCCCCGCCTATCCCCGCAGTTGGAGGCTGCTCCTAGAGCGGGAGAGCGCTGCTACCGCGCCTCAAGCGGCATCGGCCCCAGAACCAGAGGTCGCTCAGGCCAGCAGCTCAGAAGGAGGGCTGCCGAATAGCGATAAAATCTTCACCATCAAGGTATCCGGCCTTGTGGGAGGAGGCGTGCGCAGAAGCGTTGTCGAGTACAAAGTGCCCTTCAGCCGCCTTTCCCAAGAAGTGAAGCGGATTACCCAAATGGGAGGCAAAATCATCGGCATTGCTGAATCCAATCTGTTAAGCAACCTTGAGTAGCCGGTGGCTTTCTGAGAGACGCTGGGTTCTTTTGCCAAAGCCGCCGATTCAAACTCTCCCAACCAAAACTCTCTTGCTTGGAGAGCATAAGGGATCCCTGCAGTTTTTGGGTAGGCAGCGGCTGCTCCCATACCCCTAACTTAAGAATGGGGTGGTAGGCTGTCATTGGTTTTGCCGTTGTCCAGAAGGCTGCCTTTCCCCTCTGTGCTGGGGGTGGCTTTCTGTTGAGAAAAGGCGTTCCGGTGAGGGCTGAACTACTTGAGCGCCATCGACATGATTGAAAGTGGGGAGTGAGGTCATGACATCTCGACGACATCCAACGCGCTTGGGAGGGTCGATACCCCAAGGCTACTCAGGCTCTGGGTCAACAAAGGGATCCCAGCCATACTCCTCACCCACTTCACGACAGAGCTTTCCCCATCCCCCTCGACGTTCGCCGGCAAAGTCTCGCCTTAGGTCGTTCCACTTTTTCAGCTTGCTGGTGATCCTGCTGGGGTTCGGGACTGGAGCCCTGGTAGCCTGGGCAACTGCTCATCCCGATTGGGTCAGCCGCTTGCCAGGGCTATCGCCGCCTGTAGCCGAGATACCCGCTCCCCGCGCCCATGCCAAAGCGGCTCAACAGCGCTTGCCCCTTCCCCAAGAGCTGCAACTGGAACGGGATCCCTTTGCTTTGGATCCCTTGGCCAGTCTTTCCTATGTGCCCGCCATCATGTACCACGATGTGGTGGCCGGACGCAAACAGGTCTGGTTCGACACTACGGTGGCGGAGCTGCGGCAACATTTTGAGGCCATTAAACAAGCAGGACTTACCCCCATCCACATCGACCAACTCTACAAACACCTGCGGGACGGGGATCCCTTGCCGGAGAAAGCCATTTTGCTCACTTTTGACGACGCTTACCTGGGCCTGTACGAAAACGCCTACCCCCTTCTCAAGGAGTACAACTACCCCGCCGCCTATTTTGTGCAAACCGGGTTTGTCGGCGTGCCCACCAGCAAGGATCACTTCACCTGGGATCAAATGCGGGAGATGGATGCCAGCGGGCTGATCGACTTTGCCGCCCACACCGTCACCCATCCCCCTGACCTGCGGGTGCTAGACGATGCCCGTCTGCGGCGGGAAGTGTTCGACTGCAAGACCAAGCTGGAGCAGGAGCTGGGCCACCCCATCCACTACTTTGCCTATCCCGAAGGCAACCGGGACGAGCGGGTGAAGCAATACCTGGCCGATGCCGGTTACCGGATGTCTTTTACGATGGATCCCGGTTTTACAGGACAATCGCCCAACTTGCTGGAGGTGCGACGCTTTAACCAGTTTCGCATCACCGAGGCCATCATTGGCGCCCGCACCTTCACCCTCAACCGCAGCCCCGACTACCGGCTGGATGTGACCCAACCGTTGGCCTTGACCGACGAAGTGATCGACCAGGTGCGTGTTCTCACCCTTCGCGGCGGGCGGGCGGCTACGGTGCATGCGGAGCGGCGCTACGAGGTCAGCACCCTGGCCCAGCGCTACCAGGCCGATGCCGGCATCAATGGCAGCTTTTTCTCCATCCCTTGGATCAACTCTGCCAGCAATGTCATGGTGGGGCCGGTGATGGCTGCCAACCACAAGACCTTCATCCCTGGTCGCCCCGAAGACGACAAGGTGGTGCGCGGTCGCCCCTTGGTGCTGCTGGGCAGGGATCGCATCCGCTTTGTGCCCTTCGACCCCGATACGATGACCCGCTTGGAGAACATTCGCCAGTTGATGCCGGATGTCACAGATCTGTTTGTGGCCGGTCTGTGGCTGGTCAAGGATGGTCATGCCCTCTCTCAGACGGAGATCGATTCTTTCCGTCTTTCTAGCGCCGCCGAGTTCCGCCCCAGGGCTTTCTTTGGTGTGGATGACCAAGATCAGGTGGTGATCGGAGTTACCAAAACCCATGTCAACGCCGCCACCCTGGCCCGTATTTTGCCCAAAACCGGGATCCGGGAAGCCGTGCTGCTGGATTCTGGCTTTAGCACGTCGCTGGTCTACCAGGGGCAGATCTTGGGCACGGGCCATGCTGCTCCCCATCAGCCTAGCCGTCCTGTGCCCCATGCCACTTTGCTCTACGACATGAACCGCCTCTGGGCCAGGGATCCCCTTCCCGAGGCCAAGGCTGGCTCTGAGGGAGATCGGCTGGAGGGGCTGGTGCAACTTTTGCCCGGCAGCGAGCAAGAGGCGGCCAAAGCCCAACTCAAGAGCATTCTGGCCGGCCAACGCACGTTGAGGCGGGGGGATCGGGGGGCAGCGGTGGTAGCTGTGCAACTGGGGTTGAGCCGTTTGGCCGCTCAGCAGGGACGGCTGGATCTGCTCCCCTCTGGCCCCGATGGGGTGTATGGTCAAGAGGTGGCCCAGGCAATGGCGGAATTGGTGCTAAAAGAGCCCAGCGATGGGTCAGAACCTGTTGCTGAGGGATCCCTTCCTCAAGCCACCCCCACCCCCCTGGTGGCCGGAACGGCGACATCCCCCCACAGCGTGGACATCCTCGATGCTCAACTGCTGCAGCGCCTGCTGGAGCGTGTCCACTGGACTCCTCCCTCGGTACTGGTGGATACGCGCTTGGAACGGTCAGCCTTGCTCCTAGAGCGCAAGCCGGAGCGTAAGCTGCTGCCCAGCGCTTCTGTCCAACCCCACACCGGTGCTCCCAGCCCGACCTCCGGGTTAAGTCGGTAATCTGCGATACAGCCATTCCGCAACAGAGGGTCTATCCTGGCCGAAGAAGTCCGGCTTGCCTCTAGCCCTGGGGGCTAAGTTTGCTGTTTACCCTGCCGGTGGTGCTTAGGAGAGGTGTGCTGAGGGAGGTCATGACATCTGCTGCTGAAGGGGGGGCCGAGAACCCTGGGGCGACCTGGGTAATGGAGAAGCGGTCTCGGCAACCCGGCTGATCCCCTGCGGTCGGCTGCCCAGCTCGAGCCGGGCATGTGGGTACGGCTGTTGTATCCTCCTTCTGTTAAGGGGAGGCTGGGGATCGTCCTCACCCGTGAAAACCGCGACCGCTGGCTGGTGACTCTGGCCGGTGAGGGAGAAGAGGTGGTCCTGTCCCTGGCGGCACGGGAACTGGTACCCCTTGGCTGAGGTTGTCAAGGATATCTTGGCGAGGGCTGGTTCTGTTATCCTGCTCTCAATGCGGTTTTTCAGGTCGCTGCTCTATGGTTGCTGCTCTGGCCTTCAACCCTTCCTCGGATCCCCCTCGATCGCTTCTGCCCGAGGAGATCACCTGGCTGGGCAGCCTCAGCTACAACGAACAGGGCCTGATCCCGGCCATTGTGCAGGACTACCTGGATGGGACGGTGCTGATGGTGGCCTGGATGAACCGGGAGTCGCTGCAGAAAACTTTGGAAACGGGCCGCACCTGGTTCTGGAGCCGGTCTCGCCAGGCCCTGTGGCCTAAGGGGGAAACTTCCGGTCATGTGCAGTGGGTCAAGCAAATCCGCTACGACTGCGACGGCGACGCGCTGGTGATCTTGGTGGAGCAGGTGGGAGATGCGGCTTGCCACACGGGGGCGCGCAGTTGCTTCTTCCGCCCACTGCCAGGGGATCAAAGGGATCCCATCCCGGCAGCAGATACTCTGTCTCAGGTGTTTGCTGTGGTGAAGGCCCGCCAGGCAGATCCCCGTCCCGACTCCTACACCAGCAGCTTGCTGGCCAAGGGAGAGAACGCCATTCTCAAGAAACTCGGCGAGGAAACGGCTGAGGTGGTGATGGCGGCCAAGGATCAAGACCGCGCTGCCCTGGCCCGCGAGGTGGCCGATCTCTGGTACCACTGCCTCGTGGCTCTTGCTCATTATCAGGTGGATATTAAGGATGTCTATCGCCAGCTCCAAGCCCGCCGTTCCGCCAAGTGAAAGGGCCGTGTCCTCCGAAGGCGGCGCCCCTGATCTTCTGGATCCCTCTCTGGACAAAGCCCACCTGGATTTGCGAGCCACGCGGTGTGGACAAGTGGATCTGGAGACGGATCGGGAGACCTTGGCCCGTTACCTAAGAGGCCACGCCCAGTGGATCCAGCGGTGCTTTAGGCCGTTGCAGGTGGAAGCTTTGTCCGCCGAGACCTACCGGCTGCAGTTTTTTCGCATGGGCGGCCTTGGGTTTGAGCTGGAGCCCAGTTTTGGGGTGAGGATCTGGCCGGATGAAGATTACCGGTTTCGCCTGACCTCGATTGAGTTGCCCGGCGATGAGGGAATGCCTTACCGGGTTAACTGCCAAGCCGATTTCCGGCTGGAGGAGCTACAGGGATCCCTGAAAGACCTGCCCACCACCCGTGTTCACTGGGCTCTTCATCTGGAGATCTGGCTGGCTTTGCCCAGGTTTTTGCAGGTTCTGCCCCGCAAGTTGGTTTATCGGGTGGCCCATCAAGTGGTGCAGCAGGTAACCCGGGGTATGAGTGACCGCCTCACCCACAATGTGTGCAGCGATTTCTATCGCTCTATTGGGTGTCCCGATCACCCCTATCGCTTAATTGCAGTGGAAGACAAAGCGTGATATCTTAGGTGCCAAGTAAGTTGCCGGTCAGCTTTCGAGTAGTGCTCCGGCAACCGGCGATGGAGTTCGCCGCAACCGCCTCACTTGGAATTTTTCTATAGAGGAAGAGGGTTCTAACCTCAAAAGCTGAGGCTGATGACTCCTACACTTCTGGGCAAGTCCAGGGGGTAGGGGTCTTTGGCTTTGTTTGAGGCCCCACCCTGCGGACGCGATGGTGCTCCCACTCCTGACGCGGATGGCTTTTTCTCCCTGGGCTGCCCTTCAACACCCTGACGACAAGGAGATGAGGATCTGGTGATGCTGGGCAGTTGGCTGTGGATCTTGGTGATGGGCTTTTTTGTCGGCCAAATCGTGGGTCGGCTGGGGATGCCCCCCCTGCTGGGGATGATCCTCGTGGGGATCTTGCTGGGAGATGTCCTATCCCCGGAGGTGCTGGCAGCGGCGGGGGATCTGCGGGTGGTGGCGGTGATGATCATTTTGATGAAGGCGGGCCTGGGGCTGGATCGGGAGAAGCTGGCCCAGCAGGGATCCGTGGCGCTGCGGCTGGGGTTTTTGCCGGCAGCCTGCGAGGCGGTGGCGGTGGCCCTGTTGAGCACCTGGATCCTGGGGTTGGACTGGCCTACCGGTTTGCTGTTGGGCTGCGTGATTGGGGCGGAGTCGCCAGCCGTGATCGTGCCGGGGATGTTGCGCCTCAAAAGCCTGGGCTGGGGGGTGGCCAAAGGGATCCCGGATGCCATTTTGACCGGCAGCGCCCTTTCCGACGTACTGCTGTTGTTGGGGTTTAGCCTGCTGCTCAGCTTTTTGGGCCAGGGCTCTGCAGAGAGCGTTCGCCTGCTGGGGCTGGAGCTATCGCCGCTGCAGTGGCTGCCGTTCCAAGTGGGGATGGAGATCCTGCTGGGCATAGCCATAGGCTACCTGGGGGCGCGGGTTCTGGTGTCGCTGCTAACCCAACAAAACTGGACCCGCAACAGCGTGCAGGAAGTGCTGCTGGCTGCCTGCATGGCCTTGGGCTTGGTGCTGGCGCCGCAGGTGTGGCCCTATTTTTCCGGCTATCTGGCGGTGATGGCCATGGGGTTTTTTCTGATTGAGCTGGATGCCCCTTTGGCGCGGCGGCTGCGGGGTGGGTTCGATGCCCTCTGGACGGTGGCGGAGATCGTGTTGTTTGTGCTACTGGGAGCGTCGCTGGATCTGGGGGTGCTGGGATCCGTGTTTTGGCCGGGCTTGCTGCTCTTGACCTTGAGTCTGCTGCTGGGGCGGGGCCTGGGTTGGTGGCTTTCCACTCTGGGAAGCAATTGGAACGGGCGGGAGCGGCTGTTTTTGCTACCGGGCAACATGGCCAAGGCGACGGTGCAGGCGGCTATTGGTGGGATCCCTTTGGCCCAAGGGATCCCCGGTGGGGAGATCATTTTGGCTTTGGCGGCTCTGTCGATTTTGGTCACGGCCCCCCTGGGTGCTTGGCTGACCCAGGTGTGTGCTCCCCGGCTTTTGGAAAAAGGAGAGGTGGATCCCACCAAGGTGGGCAGCCAGGGCAAGGTGAGCTTTTTGGCAGCGGTGGATACCTCTCCCCTAGCCGAGGCGGTGTTGCGCAAGGCAGCCGATTTGGCGCGGCGGGTGGATGGGGAAGTGATTGTGCTGCATGTTACCGATGAGCTGCAGGGGAAAGGGGTGGAACAGTTGCGCCAGCTTGCCCAGCGCCTTTTGGCGGATATTCGCCACCAGTTCTGCCTGGCTTCCGGGCCCTTGGCGGAGACCATTGTAAACATAGCCCAGGAGCGGCAGGTTACCGACATAGTCATGGGCAAGCGGGGGCACCGCGGCTGGGAACAAGTGCTAGTGGGATCCACCTCCCAAGCCGTTCTGGAGACCAGCTCTATTCCTGTAATTCTGGTCGAATCTCCTCAAGGAAGTCCTGGGCAGGTCATTAGCCGACCAAAGTAGAGGTTATTTAGCTCTCCGAGGTATCCACCGGTTTTCGGCCAGGGTGAAGCACCTTTTTTCTTTCTTGGTAGGGCAACAACTGGGATCCTCGGGGCCATGGGCAAGCATATCTAAGCAGACCTCAGCCTTTCCTCCAGAGTCACGGGCAACTGAAACATTGTTAACTAAAACCCCATCGCCGAGGTACACAGGCTCCAGGGGCGTAGGTTTTTTGCTGCCGCCCAACAGCCCAGATAAGGTTGTCCAGAAAGCATTCCCTCCTGTATTACTTAATGCAATCGCCACTACATCCTGAAGCCCATCGTTGTTAAGATCGGCAGGCGCTAGCTTTTCGAGGCTTACTCTTAGGAACCCTTCTTCGAGAGGGCTAGAGCCTCTCTGATACTGGCCATTTTGAAAACGAACTCGCTCAATATTTTCGGGTAAAGCAAATATGAGATACTCAGCGTTTAAGAATGCCTGCTGAGCAATAGCTATTGAAATCGGACAGATACCCAAGAGAAAACAGGCTAGCTTAAAAAGCACTCTTTTAGCGGCCATTGCTTCTCTCCTCTTACCAGAAGGACAGGGGAAGCTCGATTCTGTTCGAGGCAAACAAAGGAGAACAAGACCTGCTCAGCTCTAGGTTCTCCTGGGCCGGCAGTTGCTCCCGGCTAGATGAAGACTCTTCTGAAGCTCTCTTTGCCCTTACTCTTCTATCTATGGATTCTAGCCATGGACGTAACGAGCTGCTGCTGTTGATGCTTGTACTGAATCTATGGAGCCGGACATGATCCCTTCTGCCTGGCGCTTTATCCTCCTTCTGGGGATCGTCAGCTTGTGTGCCGATGCCACCTACGAAGGAGCCCGCAGCATTTCTGGAGCTTTTTTGGGATCCCTAGGGGCCAGCGGCACGGTGGTGGGCCTGGTGGCCGGCGGGGGGGAGCTATTGGCCTATGGCTTGCGGTTGGGGGTGGGCTATTGGAGCGACCAGCTGGGCAGGGATCCCTTGCACCGCAGTCGGGGGCACTGGCAGCTCACCACCTTGGGCTATGTCATCAACACGGCGGTGATCCCGGCTTTGGCCTGGGTGGGCAGTTGGCCTTGGGCCGCCGTGCTGCTCTTGGCCGAGCGGACCGGCAAAGGGATCCGCACCCCGCCGCGGGACGTGTTGCTTTCTCATGCAGCCCTGCAGGTGGGTCGGGGCTTGGGGTTTGGCCTGCACGAGACCCTAGATCAGATTGGGGCGGTAGGGGGGCCGCTGTTGGTGGCGGCAGTTCTGAAAGTCGGCTATGGCTTCCGGGGTGGGTTTTTGGCCTTGGGGATCCCGGCGGCAATAGGACTGGGGGTTTTGGGGCTGGCGCAATGGCTCTATCCCAGCCCACGAGACTTCGAGCCGGAGCCGGAGATGACCTCGGCAAAAGGCTTGCCCAGAGTTTTCTGGCTGTATCTGCTGGCGGCAGCCTGTGTGGCCATGGGGTTTGCCGATTTTCCCCTCATTGCTTTCCATCTGCAACGACAGTCGGGAAGCGATGGAGCAGGGATCCCTTTGCTGTATGCCCTGGCTATGGGGGTGGATGCCCTGGCCGCCCTGGGATGTGGCTGGCTGTTCGACCGCGTGGGGCTGTGGAGCTTGCTGGGAGCGGTGGCGGTATCGGCTGGATTTGCGCCGCTGGCCTTTTCCGGTACCTATGCTCTGACGGTGCTGGGCATGGTGCTCTGGGGGATTGGTTTGGGGGCCCAAGAATCCATCATGAAGGCGGCGGTGGCCGGTATGGTAGCTCCCGAGACGAGGGGCTTTGCCTTTGGCCTGTTTACCAGTGTCTATGGATTGGCTTGGTTTGTGGGCAGCGCCCTGATGGGGGTGCTTTACGATTTCTCCCTGACTGGCTTAGTGCTCTTTTCGGTAGTCACTCAAGGGCTGGGGGCGGCTATCCTGCTGGCTCTAGTGTCCAGGAGGCAGGCCGAGGTGGGCTGATGAAAAGCCCCTGCACCAGATTACGGTGCAGCTCTTCGGGGGTTTCGTTTGTGCTAGTGGTGAGGAGCACCATCCCCTCAGGTTTTGGGCCACCTCCAGGAGCTTTTGTCAGAACCCGATTTTCAGAACTGATCCTTCATACCGCGCAGGCGAGCGAAGACCCGCACCGGATCCTGGAGCCCGGTGGCAGCTTGCAGAGCCGGCTGATCCCAGCGCAAGAAGGGGTTGGTGCGTCGCTCCTCGCCCATAGTGCTGGGTACTGTTGGGGATCCCGATTGGCGCAGGGCGGCCACCTTTTGGTAACGGGCCTGCAGGTCGGGATTTCCCCCATCCACCGTCAGGGCAAACCTGAGGTTGTTGAGGGTGTATTCGTGGGCACACCACACCCGCGTCGGTTCAGGCAACTGGCGCAGTTGATCCAGGGATCCCAGCATTTGTTCCGGGGTGCCTTCAAACAGCCGCCCGCATCCCCCGGCAAACAGGGTGTCCCCACAGAAGAGATCCCCGCTCTCGGGAAAGTAATAGGCAATGTGACCCCGGGTATGGCCGGGCACAAACAGCACCGTTGCTTGCCGGCCCGCGAATTCCACTGTTGCTCCCGCCCGCAGCTCCACCGTCTGGCCGGGGATCCGCCCCCGATCCGCCTCGCCGGCATAGACGGCAGCCTGAGGATAGCGGGCCAAAAGCTGCCGATTTCCCCCCACATGGTCGTGATGGTGGTGCGTGTTGAAAATGGCCACCAGCTCCGCCCCCAGCTCGGTCAGCTTTTCCAGCACAGGCTCGGCCACTGCCGGATCCACCACGGCTGCTGTCGCGGTGTCGGAATCGTAGAGCAGATAGATATAGTTATCGCGCAGGGCGGGCAACTGAAGAACGCGCATGGCTCGGCTAACTTTCAAAAATGGCCTGCTCTACATCCTGCCGGCTGAGGGAATAGGGAAAAGATAAAGTTTTCGTGTTGCCGTCTGGGTAGGTGTATCGCACCCAAATGCTGGTTTCTTCCAGACGCAAAATGGCTTTCCAGCCAGGCCGCTCGCAAAACCATTGCTCCACATCTTGCGGGTCGCGGGTGCAGCCCTGATCCTCTAGCCAGCGTTCGATGATGTGGAGGGGGTGATTATACAGGGGCGTAGTTGCGGGGGGCAAAGGCATGGCGAGATTTGAGAGGCGAGATTTGAGAAAAGCAGTCCAACACAGAGTCAACGGCCTATGTTCATTCAAGCACTCCTGATACAGAATCCGAGAACTCCGTCCCAATGCCGTACCAAGACGGTGGGGAGTGCCCACAGAATCAGCTTGCCCCACTCTCTCGCAGCCAAGCGAGGACACCTGCCAACACCAAACACACAACCAGGGTGGATCCCATCAGCAACAGGGCACAAAGCTCACCAGGTGAAAGTGGGCGGGTTTCCATGCGCAGCTCCAGAGAGTCAGCGTCTAGGGATCCCGTCATGCTCAGAGATCCCGTGTTGGCAGTCACCGCCCGTAAGCTGGCATCGTAGATGGCCCGTTTCGTCGGGTTGCTGAGGACAAGGTAGGCCTCCTGCAACTCTTGAAAGCAGCGAATGGCCACTTCCGGGGCCAGGGGAGAAGTATCGGGATGGTAGCGTTTGCTCAACTGCCGATAAGCCCGCCGGATGGCCTCAGGAGACGCCCCTGGAGACAGGCCCAACCGTTGGTAGTAGGTGAGGGAGGTCAACGAGCGCATGCAGGCTAATGGATAAGCGAGACGGTAGGGTCAGCAGAGCGCTTCTCCAGGGAGCTAGACCTTAATCCAGTGTATTACTCGTGCAGCCGCCGGGATCCCCGCAGCAAGCCTCAATAGAGCTTTATTCTTCTTCCTCTTCTTCGGACTTGGCTTTGGGGTAGTAGAAGCCGGTGTTGCGACCGCTGAGAATGGCGCGCCCAATGGTCATGGCTCGCTGGGCCTGGAGCTTAGCTTTGCCCAGCCAGACGGCGTAGCGCCTGCGACTGCGGGCTTTAGAGGTTTTCTTCTTGGGAACAGGCATAGCTTGTACAAGAATACAGCCTTACTAGGCTAGCACTGATCGCGTCAGCGGCGGAGTCCTAGCTTGCACCGCCGATCCCAGCTTTATCCAGGCAAGTGGCCTATCAGCGCTTGACTGAAAGAGGGCGAGCATCTCGGCTCAACAGAGTTGAGATCTGTCAACTCTTCTGTGCAAATCTTCTCAATCCATTTTCCCAACAGCCCTGTAGCCGCTAGAGTATGGGACATCTGCTGGGAACAGGCGATGCCGGGATCCTTAACCCTTAGCCGCCAGGTGATATCGGTCACCGCCCTGAAGCTCTTTTGGATGCAGGCTGTGAGTGAAATGTGGCCCCCCTCAGATTTAGGAGATCGCTCAACCATGCGCAACCTCTCTTCCATCTTGCTGTTCGGGATCCCTCTGGTGAGCCTCAGTTGGACGGGGATCCCGGTGGTGGCCCAATCCGCCAATCCAGCCCTCTGCCAGCAATTTCCCCAAGACATTCGCTGCACCCTCTCTGCCCCCAGACAGGTGGGACAAGCGCCGCAACCCACATCCCGTCCTCGGATTGCGGTCTTGGACTTTGATTTCAGCAGCCTCAGCAATCCCTACAGCATCCGCGAGGCTTCGCGGGGGGTGAGCGACCTGTTGGTGGATCGGCTGGTGAGAGATGGCACCTTTTCCGTCATCGAGCGCTCGCGGCTGGACGCGATCTTGGCCGAGCAGAACCTGGGTCTATCCGGTCGACTGGATGCCAACACCGCTGCTCAGGTAGGCCGGATCCTAGGGGTCGATGCGGTGATCCTCGGCAGTGTGACCCAGTTTGATGTGTCTGTGCGCCGTTCTGGGGGTGGGGCACCGGTCTTAACTCCCTTCGGCAGCTTCCCGCTGGCGGTGGGCGCTGAGTCAGTGGATGCCGATGCCAACGTGCAGCTGAATGCCCGCTTGGTGAGCACCAGTACTGCCGAGATCTTGGCCGTGGTCGAGGGCAAAGGCAACGCCAGCCAGTCGGATAGCACGGTCACGGTTGCCGGCTTTGGCGGGGGATCCGCCACCAGCAACGAAGAGAAGCTGTTGGTATTGGCAAGCCAACAAGCGGTGGAGCAAATTGCCCAGCAGTTGGCCGGTTTTGCCGGGCGCTTGGCAGCTCAGCCTCGCTCTCTGCCAACGGTTGACGCCTTGGTGGCGGATGTCTACGGCAACCAGGTGATCCTGAACAAGGGCAGCCGCGATGGCTATCGGGTGGGATTGATTCTTTCTGTGGAGCGCGTCGTCCGCGAGGTGAAGGATCCGGCCACGGGGACAGTCTTGCGCAAATTGACTGAGCCAGCCGGACAGGTCCAACTGACGGAGGTGGATGACAGCTCCAGTGTGGGACGCATTCTCAGCGGGGCAGGCTTCAAGGTTGGGGATGTGGCCAAGCCTGTCCAATGAGCTTTCCCAAGCCCTATCCTCAGGATCCCTCGATGGGAGCAAAGCCCTGCCGTTGCGTGTTTTCGGTTACGGTGCGCGGCTCTAAAAATTGCAGCAGGTAGTCGGGGCCGCCGGCTTTGGATCCCACGCCGGAGAGCTTGAAGCCGCCGAAGGGCTGCCGCTCCACCAACGCCCCGGTGATCTCGCGGTTGATGTAGAGGTTGCCGACGGCAAAGTCCTGGCGAGCCTGTTGAATGTGAGAAGGGGTGCGGCTGTAGAGACCGCCGGTGAGGGCGTAGGGGGTGGCATTGGCCATCTGCAGAGCAGAAGAAAAGTCCGGCGCTGAGATCACCGCCAAAACCGGGCCAAACAGCTCCCGCTGCGCCAGCTCTGACTGGGGATCCACCTGGCTGAACACAGTGGGGCCGACGAAGTAGCCTTTTTCCGGCACGGGCAGGCTGAGGTCGAGGCGGGCACCAGCCTTAGCCGATTGAATGGCCTGGTGCAGGCGAGCTTGGGCCTCTGCATCGATGACCGGGCCAACTTGGGTGCTGGGGTGGGCTGGATCCCCCACATTCAAAGAGCGCACCGCCTCGACGAGCCGTCCCAAGAACAGGTCGTGAATGGACTGCAAAACGATCGCCCGCGAGCAGGCGGAGCATTTCTGGCCACTGTAGCCAAAGGCGGAGTTGACCACTCCTTTGACCGCCTGATCCAGGTCGGCGCTTTCGTCGATGAGGATGGCGTTTTTGCCCCCCATCTCGGCAATGACCCGTTTGATGTGGTGCTGGCCCGGCTGCAGTTGCGCGGCTTGGGCGAGGATCTGGCAACCCACCGCCTGGGATCCGGTGAAGGCAATCAGGTGCACCCGCCGGTCTTGAACCAACAGGGGGCCAATGGCTTCGCCCACCCCCGGCAGGAATTGAAAAACACCCTCCGGGATCCCAGCTTCGGCAAGGGCCTTGAGGATAAACTCCGCCAGTTTGGCGGCGATCAGCGAAGATTGCTCCGCCGGTTTGAGGAGCACGCAGTTTCCGGCCACCAAAGCCGCCGCTGTCATGCCACAGGGGATGGAGAGGGGGAAGTTCCAGGGGGCGATCACTACCGCCACACCGCGGGGCTGGTAGTGGTAATGGTTGGTTTCGCCGGGCAGGTTGCACTCCCGTCCCCGCTCCAGAGCCTCCATCTGTTGGGCGTAGTAGCGGCAAAAATCGATGGCCTCGGAAACTTCCCCATCGGCCTGGGCAATGGGCTTGCCCACCTCCAGCACCATCCAGGCAGCCAGCTCCGCCCGCTGGGCTTCGATTTGCTCCGCCACCCGCCGCAGGATCCCCGCCCTCACGGCAACGGGGGTGCGCCTCCAGATGGGAAAGCTGGCTTGGGCCGCTGCCAAGGCTTGCTCCACCTGTTCCGGCTCGGTCAACCCAATTTCCGCCACCACCTGTTCAGGATCCGCAGGGTTGAGGGAGAGCATCGCTTGTTGGGTGGGGCGATATTCTCCGGCAATCCAGGGCTGAACCCTCTGACCCAGTTGAGGCCGGATCTCGTCCAATGCCTGAAAAAAGGGATCCCGCTGCTGGGGCTGGCTGAAATCCGTATCGGGAGCGGCGGCAAACGAGAGAGAAGGAGCCTGGAAAACGGATCCCTCGTCCAAGACCGGCGGGGCCAACAGCTGCTCGGGGTTGTAACCCTGAACGCTTTGCCGCAGGAAAGAGGTGTTGGCGGTGTTTTCCAGCAAACGCCGGATCAGGTAGGCCATACCCGGCAGCAGCTCCCCGTAGGGGCAGTACACCCGCACCCGCTGTCCCTTCTGCACCAGGGCCTTGGCCAGGGGATCGGCCATGCCATAGAGCACCTGCAGTTCAAAAGCAGACTGGGGCACCTCCAGCGCTTGGGCGATGGCAATGGCTTTGGCCTGAGAGCGCACATTGTGGCTGGCAATGGCAGCGCGGAGATGGGTGTGGTGCTCCAACAAAAGCTGGGTCATGCGCTCGAAGTTGGCGTCGGTAGCAGACTTGCTGTTGTAAACCGGCTGTGGCCAGTGCTTTTGCGCCGCCAGGATGGTCTCTTGATCCCAGTAGGCCCCCTTGACCAAGCGCACCGTCACCGGGGCTCCCCGCTCTTTGGCCCAGGCGATCAGGTTTTGCAGATCGGTGTAGCTATCCCGCAGGTAGGCCTGCAGCGTCAGGCCAACGTCGGTGCGGCCTCGGAACTCCGGCTCCAGCAGCAGCTCCTGCAAAATGGCCAGGGTGAGGGATTTGTAGCGGTACTGCTCCATGTCGAAATGGATCCTGACTCCCAGAGCTTCTGCCCGGCGCAACAGGATGCGAATCCGTTCCCCCACTTTGGCTTTGGCCCCCAGGGGATCGATGGGATCGAACTGGGAATAGAAGGCTGTCAGCTTTACCGACACTTGCGGCACCGGCTGCGGTTGTGGCCAGGTTTTGACCATCTTTGCCAAATGCTCCATCACCTGCAGATAGCGATCCAGGTAGGATTGGGCTTCCGCTTCGGTGATGACGGCTTCCCCCAGCAAATCCAGCGTGAAAGCCATACCCTGCCGGTGCAGAGCTTCCAGAGTTTTGCTGACTTGCTGCAGGGTTTCTCCGGCAATGTATCGACGGGCCAAGGCTTCCACGGCAGCGGTTAGGGTGGTGGCAGCCAACTGCCCTGGCAGGGAGTCGGGGTCTGCAAAGTTGAGCAGGCTTTTCAGCATTCCCGGCAATTCCACCGCCGGATCTGAAAGATACTCCTGCAAATGGCGGGCCACCTCAGCCTTGCTTTTCAAGCTGGGCAAGACATCAATCAAGCGGAACAACTGGGTGCGCAGGTGGGGGTTCTCCATCGCCCAGGCCAGCAGCTTGTCCTCCCAGCGCAGTTGATCCCGCCACTGGGCCAGCAGGGATCTCTTCTCTCCCCAAAGAGAAGCCAACAGAGATTGGGCAAGAGCTTGGGTTTGAGCCTCGTAGGCGGTAGGAGCACCTTGGGCAACCATCTAATAACTGGGGTGTGAGATCCCTACCATCCTGTCATGGAAAAGAGGGAACCTGAGGCCGATTTTGGGAAGATAATGGCTTATGGGGCCACTGCAAATCCTCAAACAGCTACACCGGGTATAAACAGCTTTGCAGGAGAAACTTATGCAGGCTTTTGTTGCAGGGGCTACAGGAGAAACCGGACGCCGCATTGTCAAAGAGTTGGTGGGCCGCGACATCCCGGTACGGGCGCTGGTGCGCAGCCATGAGCTGGCCGCTCGGGTTTTGCCCCCCGAAGCGGAAGTGGTGGTGGGGGATGTGCTGGATCCGGCCACGCTGGAGACGGGCATGGAAGGATGTACAGTGGTGCTCTGTGCTACAGGTGCTAGGCCCAGTTGGGATCCCTTTCAGCCCTACCGAGTGGATTATGAAGGCACCAAGAACCTGGTAGATGTGGCCAAAGCCAAAGGGATCCAACACTTTGTTTTGATTTCTTCTCTGTGCGTGTCTCGGTTGTTCCACCCCCTCAATTTGTTTTGGCTGATTTTGGTGTGGAAAAAACGCGCAGAAGAATACCTGCAAAAAAGCGGCCTCACCTACACCATCGTTCGACCGGGGGGCCTAAAAAACCAAGACAACGACGATGGCATTGTCCTATCCAAGGCGGATACCCTCTTTGACGGCAGCATCCCCCGCACGAAAGTAGCCCAAGTGGCCGTCGAAAGTTTATTCCAGCCCGCCGCCCAAAATCGCATCCTTGAGATCATCGCCAAGCCGGGTGTGCCCAACCAAGAATGGAGCGCTCTCTTTGCTATGGCAAGGTAGGTACCGAGCTGCATGCATGCTGCATACATTATGACTATGAGCGAGTATGAACGCGGCTCCCAGTTCCTCAGCAGGCTCGAACTTGGTGGGCGCATGGCACTCCTGGAAAGTCGATCCTGCATTGGTCGATAGTCTGCCGCAAAATGTCGGTGCCAAGCTAAACTTCTCGTTTTGCCCTTAACTTCCCTCTGTCTGGGAACCAGAAGACTTGGCCAACTGCTGCAAACAATTTAAGATCTGCGCCTCAGCGTTGGCATCGTGGAGTCGCAACGTCAGGCGGGGCACCCGCAGTGAAGCCGTAATCCGGCCTGAGGGCAGATCCAGCCACACCAGTTGCCCTTGAAAACAGCGACAAGCGGCTCCCCATTCCTGGGCCAGAGCCTCTACCTCTGACCAGGCAAGGCAGCGCGGCAGCAGCAGGTCAGTGGCCCACCCTGCTCCACACTCCCGCCGCCTGAGGATACGCACCTGCATGGATCCCTACATCCGCAAGGACTCCGTCCCGCTGACGCGAGCGGCGTAAAACTCGCACCAGGGATCCCCTTGCTCTCTGGCTTTGGTCTCCTTGCCGTGGAAGAGCCCACCCCGCTGGAAGAGGCGGTTGTAGAAGACTTGATCCAAAACCGGCTTCTGCTGAATGTTGCCGTTGTAGACCAGATTCATCATCGCCGGCACCGCCCCTTGGGCAAAGTAGCAGGCGGGATCCTCTGCCCGTGGGTAGGAAGCCAAAAAGTAGTTGGCTTCGTAGTTGCCGTCAATGGCCACCCGGCAAGACTCGCCGCTCACCACCTCCAAAGCCTGCCAGCGACCCCACCCCAGGCTGCTGGCCACCGCATAGCCGCCGTGGATCCAGTCGGTGTCTTTCTCCAGCATCGGCCCCACAAGGGTTTCCCACTCCACCGATTCCATGATGTTGCCAAAGGTGTAGAACACACAAACATGCCCCGACTCGCGGATGAGAGCTTCCCCCACCCCCATCAGCTCAGCCTGCACCGCCTTCAGCTCCTGTAAAAAGCGATACTGAATGCGGTTGTAGTAGTTGGCAGGCATGCGCGTTAGCAACACGTTAAACGCGCGAATTTGCCCCCGCTCATCTCCGGACAAAGGCAAGCCCCACAGAGCTTCGTTGACCGCGTCATAGTCCACTGCTGTTGTGGGCCGGGGGAACTGGAGCGGCTGCTCGATCAACTTGCCCATCCCTGGACTGGGAGTCAACAACTGGGGCCGCGGCAGCCGAGTAACCTGGATTACACAGTGATCCTTACGGGTAACGGCCATGCACTCCGTTTCTTCTGCCGTGTAGCTCCCCAGCTCGCCAAACGTGGCATCCAGAGCTGCTGCCACATAGCCCACCGCCAAGTGGTCAATGGGACGTGTGCGGTTGACCTGATCCCCGTACTTGCTCAGCCAGCCTTCTGCGTAGTGAGAATGGGCAAGCTGCACTTCCCCGCCTGAAGGTGTCACCTCAAACGCCAGCCGCCCAAACCCCAAAAAACTGAAGATCTGGGCTGCCACTGCCAAGCGCCCTTGGGTCTCCTGAATGCCAAGAGCCTTGAAAGCTCCGTACAGAAGACTGTAAAAGATCTCCTGGGCTGCCGTGCGCAGGATCCCTACTCCATCGATCCAGTCGGGATCTTCGATGGTCTGCTGCAGGAAGAGGTTGTAGTGATGGCAGTGGAAGATAACCGGCTCTCCAAACAGGGAGATCAGCTTGCGGTTGCGGTCGAGATGGAGATGTTCAAGCATGGACAAGTGGGTTGAGATGAATGATAGTGCTCAAAGCAGGCCCCTGAGCGCGGCAACTGCCCTCAGGCAAAGCTCGCCAGCCATTCTCGACTACTCAAACCGGCATGGCAATAGGCAGCCGCTCTCGGCCCAAAAGATCGGCCACTGCCTTGTAGAGAATGCGCAACTCCTGCCGGGTCAGGGTGCCTTTTTCAAGGCGGTTGCGGTCTAGACCTGTTTTCAAAGACAGGCGCAGGGCCACAAAGTTGGGATCCGGAGCGTAGCGCTTGGCATAGTCCATCAGAGCCTGAGCCAAAGACATGGTGCTGTCCTGCACAGGGGGCAGTAGCGGCTTTCCGTCAATCAGAATGGCTTTGATGCGCTCTGAAATGGCTCTGAGGTCGGTGATGGAACGAGTCAGAAACAAGACAAAGTAGGGGCTTTTGGGAAACGCTTTGATGACAACCCGCAGCGCCGGAGTACCTGCCAAGAGGTAGTCCGCCTCTTGGTCGGGGCTGACGGTTTGACAAAGGCGGCTATTGGCCTGCAACAGGTCGCCGGCGTAGGTGCCCAAACGTTCCAGGGCTTGCTCCTCTTGGGAATCGCTGACGTAGGTTACTTTGGCTACTGTAGCACCATCAGTGGCCCGCCCTATCAAAACAGCAATCAAGCCCGGAAGGCCGGCGATGTGCTGTTCAATCACGCTGCTGAGGGTTCGGATAGCCATGATCTGACTCCTTCCTGCGGCTACATGGGATAAGTATATACACGGGATATTGGAGTATCTAGTGAACTAGGATGGATCGGATATTTCCAGAGAAATCTCCTGACCGGCTTAGCTCCAGGGATCCCAGTTCTCGTGAAACTTGCCTTCCAAGATGGCCTGACGCATCTTCTGGGTGTAGCGCATCAGCTCCGTGATGTTGTGGATAGAAAGCAGGGTATAGCCCAGGATCTCCTGGGCGCGGATGAGGTGGCACAAGTAGGCGCGGCTGAAGTGGCGGCAGGTGTAGCAGGGACAGTCGGGATCGATGGGATCCAGGCTGCGGCGGTGCTCGGCATTTTTGATGTTCCAGCGTTTGCCCCGGCTGATCACCGTGCCATGGCGGGCATAGCGGGTGGGGATCACGCAGTCAAACAAATCCACTCCGGCGGCCACAGCGGCCCGCATCTCTGCATAGGTGCCCACCCCCATGAGATAACGGGGGCGATCTGCCGGCAGTAGAGGGGCTGTTTGCCGCACAACGGCGTGCATAAACTCGACCGGCTCCCCCACACTCACCCCGCCAATGGCATAGCCCGGCAGATCCAACCGACAGACCTCTTCCACCGCCCGCCGGCGCAGCTCAGGGTAAACTCCCCCCTGCACAATGCCAAACAAAGCCTGATCTGAGCGGCGATGGGCTTTCACGCACCGTTTCAGCCACTGGGTGGTTCGCCGCACCGCTGCTTCCACTTCCTCAGGGCTGGCAGGGTAGGGCGGGCACTCGTCGAAGGCCATGATCACATCGGCACCCAAGGCATTTTGAATCTGGATGGATAGCTCTGGGGTGAAGTGAATGATGCGGCCATCGAGAGGAGAGCGGAACGTCACTCCCTCCTCGTTAATTTGGCGAATGGCGCTAAGGCTAAAGACCTGAAAGCCGCCTGAATCGGTGAGGATGGGGCCCGACCAGCCCATAAAGCGGTGCAGCCCCCCTGCTGCTTGAATGATGTCCTCGCCGGGCTGTAGGTGCAGGTGATAGGTGTTGCTGAGAATAATATGGGCGCCCGTTTCCTTGAGCTGGGCGGGGGTGAGGGTTTTCACGTTGGCCAAAGTTCCCACCGGCATAAAACAAGGAGTAGGGATCCCACCGTGGGGGGTGACGAAGTATCCTGCCCGCGCTTGAGTGTGGGGGCAAGTGCCCTCGCAGGTGAAGGTAAAGTCGGCCAAGGTCAGCGTTATCGGCTTTAATCTTGTGCGCAGCAGAGCTTAGCACAGATAGAGCCGTCAACGAGGATCCCCTCTTCCCAACACTCCAGACCTCTCAGGAGCCTTGACAGGGATCCCCTGCTTTGGGCACACTTGTAGATCGCCGCGGAACTGGCGGAATGGTAGACGCGCTAGATTCAGGTTCTAGTGGCAGCAATGCCATCGGGGTTCAAGTCCCCGGTTCCGCACTCTCTTTCCTTCAACACTTAGGTTAAGCTATGCCGACATGCCCTGTCGGCCAAGGATAAGTATTGGGGGTGTAGCTCCACGGCCAAATTAGACTCCCTGCTCGCCGTGATGCTTCATCTCTTTCAAGTTGCCCTTAGAGGGTCAATTCGCTCTCAATTTGACTGAGTTTAATGCGGGCAAGAGCTAAGTTCCCTTTTTCTCGGTCTAAGGCTAGGTAGAAAAATAGGCCGTTTATGGTTTTAAGCATACGCATTAGATGGTACTGAGTTTCCAGGATGATTAAAATCTCTTCAATTCTGTCGGTGAACTTAAGTGACTCCGCGACTCGCATCTTAGCGCGAATCACTTCTGTGTTTCCGGCGATTGCCAGCTCCAAGTTAGCTTCAGGAAAAGCGGGGCTGTTGGTGCCCTTATATCCCAAGCACATCCCAGTTTTCCAATCCCCCAGCGCTACCCCCAGTGCTCCATCGATGCTCAGAGCTTTTACCAAACTGTCTTGGAGTTTTTGCATGACTGAGAGTATTCCCCCTTTACAAAGCTCGTCGCTCTATAGTAAGTCTTCCGTTGAGAAATTTCAACTCGAAGCTTGCTTAATTTGCAGGAGCTAGAGTAGCTGACGCAGGCGTGGTGAAAATGTAGCGAACTGAACCAACGGGAAGCTGGTTTGGGGATCGGATCCCTGTAGCTTCCGGTGGAGAGGCTTGGAAGTTATGCTGGGGTTACCTCTTTTACCTTGAGACTATCGACCTCCGAGATCGGTGGATCGGAACCCTTCCTCTCCGCTTAGTTTGACCTATGCCTAAGGCCTCCCTCCCTCCCAACGAAGAGCAGCGGCTGGCTGCCCTGCGGCAGTATCAGATTTTGGACACCGCTCCTGAGAACAGCTTTGACGAACTCGTGCGGCTGGCTGCCCACATCTGCGGCACGCCCATTGCTCTGGTCAGCCTTATCGACGAACACCGCCAGTGGTTTAAAGCCAAATTCGGCGTCGATGTGCAGGAGACCCCACGGGATGTGGCCTTCTGCGCCCACGCCATCTTGTCGCCTAAAGAGCCGCTGGTGGTGCCCGATGCCACTCAGGATCCCCGCTTTGCCGATAACCCGTTTGTCGCTCAAGAGCCCCACATTCGCTTTTACGCTGGCATTCCCTTGGTAACTCCAGAAGGGCAGGCCCTGGGCACGCTTTGCGTTGTCGATTATCAGCCTCGGCACCTGACCCCAGAACAACTGGAGCAATTACAAGCCCTGGCCCATCAGGTGGTGGCCCAACTGGAGCTGCGCCGTACTTTGAGGGAACTGGCTCAGACGCCTCTGCTGCCGGCCCAAAGGTCAAAGGAGGACAAGTCTGCCCGTAAGAGCGGACTTCTTTTCAAGGTTGGCGCTGGTTTTGGCCTGGCTGCCCTGATCTTGGCAGGGATCGCCTACTCCGCCCACCGCGCTGCTTCCCGTCTGCCCCAGATCAACAGGGAGGTAACCCAGCTTCTAGAAGAGCACGAGGTTCTAGAGAAGCTGCTAAGAGAAGTGCAGGCCGCAGAAGTCCACAAGCGCAGCTATCTCCTTACAGGCAATGCGAGCTTCTTACGGAGCTATCAGACAAGCACCGATTCGCTGTTTGCTCTTCTGGATCGGCTACAGGAATTTGCGGCCTTGGATCCCGTGCAGCAAGAGCACCTGAGCCGGCTAGAGCTGCTGCTGGCGCCGTGGCTGAAACTCAACCATGATTTGATTGAGCTGAGGAAGCAAGGGGAGCTATCTGCGGTTCAAGAAGCGCTGCAAAGTCAGGAAGAGGAAAAATTGAGGCAGCGGATTGTCGACGTGGTAGCGTCGCTAGAAGAGGAAGATCACCGCCGGCTGCAGCAAAGTAGCGATCAGTTTCAGCTAGGCTGGAGCCGCACCAGTGCCATCCTGCTAGCGGGTCTAACGTTTACCTACTGCATCTTGGCTGCTGTTTACTCCCTCATTCGCCGAGAAAGTGCTGAGCGGGAAAAGGCAGAGCGATCCCTTAGGCAAGAGCGGGACTTTACCAACGCAGTTATCGATACAGCAGGGGCGTTGGTGGTGGTTCTGGATCCTGAGGGACACATTTTGCGCTTCAACCGCGCTGCCGAGCAGCTTTCTGGCTACTCGCTGGCAGAAGTTAAGAACCGGCTGCTGTGGGATTTGGGTTTGATCCCGCCGGAAGATGTGCCTGGTGTGAAGCAAGCTTTTGAACAGCTCAAGGGCAATCATTCCCTCTTTTTGAATCGCCATGAGAATTTTTGGCGCACCAAGCAAGGGGCACTGCGGCTTATTTCTTGGTCTAACACCGCCCTAATCAACGCTGCCGGCGAGGTGGAGTTTGTCATGGGCACCGGCATCGACATCACCGACCGCAAGCTGGCGGAGCTGGCCTTGAAAGAAAGCGAAGAGCGCTACCGGGATCTCTTTGAAAATGCCAGCGACCTCATCCAAAGCGTGGATGCCGAAGGGCGCTTTTTGTATGTCAACCGCGCCTGGAAAGAAACCCTGGGCTACGACGAAACTCAAATCCAGCAAATGAGGGTTTTCGACATCATCCACCCCGACTATCGGCAACACTGCCAGATGCTTTTTCAAAAGCTCATGGCAGGAGAGCTATTGGAAAACGTCGAGGCGGCCTTTGTAACTGCTAACGGGGAAACGGTCTGGGTGGAGGGCAATGTCAACTGCCACTTTGAAGATGGGGTGATGGTCGCCACGCGGGGCATCTTCCGCAACATCACCGAGCGCAAAAAAGCTGCCGAAGAGCTGGAGCGCCAGAGCCGGCGGGCTCAACTCCTGGCCGATCTTAGCTTAAAGATCCGCCAATCTTTGGATATTGCCGAGATCCTGGAAACGGCGGTAACAGAAATCCAAGCCCTGCTCAAAGCCGACCGAGTCTTGGTCTACCGCTTCCAGCCGGATGGTTCTGGGATCATCTCCAACGAGAAAACTCAGCCGGGGATCCCCTCCTTGATGGGAGAGGTGATCGAGGATCCCTGTTTTCAGGAAAAGTACGCCCAGCTCTACAGCCAGGGCCGCGTTCGCGTTGTTAGCGATGTGGAAAGTGAAGGACTGGAGCCTTGTTACCTAGAGCTGCTGCAAAAAATGCAGGTCAGGGCCAACTTGGTGGTGCCGCTGTTTTTGGAGCAGCAGTTGTGGGGGTTGTTGCTGGCCCACCAGTGCTCCGGGCCCCGTCAGTGGCAACCCTTTGAGATGGAGCTGCTGTCGCAGTTGGCCAACCAAATTGGCATTGCCCTCACCCAGGCAGCCCTTTTGGAGCGGGAGAGAAAGCGCGGCCTCGAGCTGGAACAAGCCCGCAAAGCAGCAGAGCAGGCTGCACAGGCCAAAAGCAGCTTCTTGGCCACCATGAGCCACGAGATCCGCACCCCCATGAACGCGGTGTTGGGGATGACGGGCCTGCTGCTGGAGACCCCCCTCAATGCAGAACAGCGGGACTTTGTAGAGACCATCCGCGTCAGCGGCGATGCGCTGCTCACCCTCATCAACGACATCCTGGACTTCTCCAAATTGGAGGCCGGGGAAATGGAGCTGGAGATCCTGGATTTCGATCTCCGCTCGTGTCTGGAAGAGGTGGCGGATCTGTTTGCCCCCACTGCCCACGCCAAGGGATTGGAGCTGGCGGTGCTTATGCCACCGGAAGTGCCGCGCTACCTGCGGGGAGATGCCTCGCGACTACGGCAAATCCTCAACAATTTGGTAAGCAACGCCATTAAGTTCACCCACCGAGGAGAGGTGGTGATCCAAGCAGAGGTGCTGCAAGAAACCGCTACCCATGTCCACCTCAGGCTCTCGGTGAGAGATACCGGGATCGGGATCCCGGCGGCGGCGCAGAGCAAGCTATTTCAACCGTTTAGCCAGGTGGATGCCTCTACTACCCGCAAATACGGAGGTACGGGACTGGGCTTGGCCATCTGCAAACAACTGACAGAACTGATGGAGGGAACCATCTCGTTGCAAAGCCAGGAGGGACAGGGCAGCACCTTCAGCGTCGAGCTGACTCTGGAGCGGCAGCCCTACGTCCAGCAGCTTGCCCAGCCTTCTGCTCGCATCCCGGTGGATTTGCAGGGCAAGCGGCTGTTGGTGGTGGACGACAATGCCACCAATCGCAAGATCCTGCGCTGCCAGGCCACGGCTTGGGGAATGGTGGTGGAAGAGGCCGAAAATGCCTATCAGGCTATGGACAAACTGCGCCAAGCCGTTCGGGAAGGCAGACCCTTCCCCCTGGCCGTTTTGGATATGCAAATGCCGGAGGTGGATGGGGAAACCTTAGGCCGTTGGATCAAGGCAGATCCGCAACTGGCCGAGACGCAACTGGTGATGATGACCTCCCTGGGACTGGGGGAGCACTCCCGCCGCGCTGCCGAAATCGGCTTTGCCGCCTACTTGGTTAAGCCGGTAAAACAAAGCCGTCTGCAGGAAGCGCTGGTCATGGCCCTGGGGAAATCTTCTGGTTTATCCACTTCGCTCTTGGGAATGAGTCCCGTCCTCCCTCAGACGACCCCCAGGGAGGATCGTCCCCGTCAATCGCTGCGCATTTTGCTGGCAGAGGATAACCCCGTCAACCAAAAGGTGGCTTTGCGCCAGCTCGAGAGTTTGGGCTACAAGGCCGATGTGGTGGCCAATGGTCAGGAGGTATTGGATCTCCTGCAGCAGGTCAGCTACGACCTCATTCTTATGGATTGTCAGATGCCGGTGATGGATGGCTACGAGGCCACCCGCCGCCTACGCCAACAGGAACGGAGATCCGGCCACCGCACAGTGGTGATTGCCATCACGGCCAACGCCATGCAGGAGGATAGGGAGCGCTGCCTGCAGGCAGGTATGGACGACTATCTCAGCAAGCCGGTGCTGAAGGAAGATTTGCAAAGGTTGCTCAACCACTGGAGCCAGCTGATTGCTCAGTCTGCAGGGGGATCCTCCAACCAAGCCGCTTCTGAAGCAGCCTCTCCAGCTTCCCCCGCTGAGAGCCGGGATCCCTCTTCTCCCACCCAGCCCTACCCCATCGACTCTGCCTATCTGGATCAGGTTTCCGGCGGGGATCGGGGGTTTCAGCGAGAGCTATTGCAGGTGTTCATCCAAGATTGTGAAGACCAGCTGCCGCAATTGCGCCAAGCTATTGCCGGTTGCAATGCAGAAGGAATGCGGCGGATCGCCCATCGCCTCAAAGGAGCCAGCTCCAACGTGGGAGCTAATGCTTTTTGCCAAGTGGTTCGCGAGCTGGAACACTTAGGAGTGGCGCTGGCCCAGCAGGGATCCCAAGGTGATCATGACCTAGAATGGGCACGCGCTCTCCAGGCCCCAGAAGACCTAGAACGCATCTTGGCTGATATCCGCCAGTACTTGCAGGATTTGGAAGAGTAGATTCCTAGGGATCCCAAGCCTTCTGCGCTGCTAGCCTTCACTCCCCGCCCCTCTCCCAGTGGAAGAGGAGAGCATGCCTCTAACCCCCAAAACCCTGAACTTTGCTGAATTTACTGAGCTTTAGGCGGTTTGGCAAAAGTCATT
>NZ_JANSIN010000018.1:0-44141 GCF_047462115.1 Synechococcus sp. R50.1
TGCTTTGCTTTGGCTACCATGTTGGCAGACTCGAAAGTAAACAGAAAGATCAACTGGTAGTAATCCGTACTGAACATGTTATTAAATTATTTTCAGTATAGTTGAGCTTATTATTGACTAGAGTCATGCTCTTCCAGCGGATAGCCAGAGGCCACTGCCAAGGCTTCCAGAGAGCGAACGCCTGTGTAGGTGCGGCCATTGATGATCCAGGTGGGATAGCTGGTGATCCCCGCTTCTGTACATTCTCGAGCCTGTGGAGTGCCGGGGCCGTTGGGGGAGCACTCCACGTAGGGCACTTGCTCAAAAGCCGATCCGAACAGCTCCTTTTGTTCTTGACAATGGGGGCACCAATAGGCCCCGTACATAGTGCCGCCGATCTGCCGCAGGTGGGCTGCTAACCCTACCGCCAGGGGGCTAGGCGGGGGAACTTGGTTGGCGTACACCCCAATCGTGGTCACCAATGTGAGAAAGGCCACCAGAATGTAGCTGAAGGCCAGCTTGCCCCCATCCAGCCAGCGGTGGCCCAGCATGGTCACCAGCCATAGCCCTGCCACCAAGATGATCGCGGTGGTGCAGTACATGCAGAATTGCCGTAGCACTGCCACCATCAGGTAAAGCATGTACATCTCAAAGGCGGTCATGGCGGAAACCAAGCCAAACAGGGCCGGCCAGCGCCACCGCTTCACCAGTGGGATCCCATCCGGCAGCACCGCCAGCGCCAAGACTCCCAGAAACCCCAGCAGGCCAACAGCCGCTGTCGGGATCCCCAAAAACTCTGCCCAACGACTGGAGAGCACCAGGTCACACCCCCCATCCCCCGTGCAGAAGGCAGCGGGCTGCTCCGTCAGCTTGGTGTAGGTGAGATAGGCCGTCAACAGGGATCCCAGGCCGGCCAAGATCGCCAAGATCAGACGGGAATGGCGCTGCAGCCAGGTCTCTTCTTGGGCTTTGAGTTTGAGATAAGAAGCCATGGAGTTTCAGGGGTTTCAGCAGTTGGACACCCCCGATTATAGTGGGGTGGAGCTGGGCTCGTCCGTGGGATCCGACGCAGAAGAGCGCACCTGGGCGGCAAACCTGTCTCCCAGCGGATCCAGCTCCCATAGGGATCCCAGTTTGGACTCGGAGATAGGCCGGTCACAGAGACCCCAACGGCGGCGGAAGTAGCGGGCCAGATCTTTTTCTGCCAAGGCCAGATACACTGGGCGGCCATGGGGACAAGTATGGGGGTTGGCGGTGCGCTGCCAGGCATCTAGCAACCGTTGCATCTGCTCTAGGGTGAGGGGGATCCCATTGGGCAAGGCCCCTCGACAGGCCACTGTTACCTGGGCTGCCTGCAAATCTTGACAACCACTGAGCTCCAGCAGGGATCCCTGCACCTCTTCTGGATCTTCCGACTCCAAAGCCAAAGGGAGGCGTCGAATGAGATGGGTATTGGGGCCGAAGGGTTCTGGCTCCAGCCCCAACTGCTCCAACCGCTCCAGGGCTTGGGGCGATAGTCCTTGCAGCGTTACGGGCGTCGCCGGTGCCACCAGTTGCCAATGCTGCTGGATGTACTCATAGCGAACTCGCTCGTGGGCCAGGTGTTGCTCCACCAGCCATAACCCCTGGGGGTGCTCCGCCAAGATGTAAGTCCGATGCAGTTGGGCCAGCGCCTTGAGGGGGGGCAGGAGAGAAGTTGGGCGGTCAGAGGGAGGAAAACGGCTCTGGAGATCGGGCGAGACTCGATAGACCACCTTGGCCTCGCTGGCCCGGATCAGATGCACAGAGCGGCGGCTGGCTTGCCCGGATCCCAATTGCAGAAGGGAGTGCAGGTGTTGGCGCAACTGCTCCTGGCGGGCCGTCAGATTCTCCAGGTAGAGCTCGCTTTTGGCAGGATGACGGTTCCAATCCACCTGCTCTGGGGGCAGGCGCAGGTGAACAACCACCAGTGGATGACGGTGGCGAGGCAACGCGTGGTGAAAAACCGACTGGATCAGCCGTTGCCAGTCGGGCATCTGCACAAACCGTCCGTTTACGGCCACACGGATCCAATCGGGGTGGGGGCGATGCAGGCGATCCGGCAGGCCCAGCACCACTTCCCAATCGCTATCCCCATCCTGGATCCGCCGATAGCGCAGATCCGTGGGATCCACCTGCGGCAACACCTGCAGCAGCAGATCTTGCAGAGATTTTCCCGGCCAGAGGCTGAGCAGCAATTGCCCTTCCTGATGCACCTGCCAACTGACCCAAGGATGGGCCAAGGCCGCATTCTGCACCAGCGTCAAGAGCGGGCGAGTCTGGGGCAGGGAGCAGCGGCGCAAGGGCCAATCGGCAAACAAATCCGCCACCGTCACCACCGTTCCCAAGGCAGTGGCTGCCGGCTGCTGGTGGGCCAGCTCCCCTTGGCGGTCGTAGGTGGCCAGCCAGCCGTGGGCATCGTCAGCGTGGCGGGTCTGAATGGTCAGGGATCCCAGCCGGGCCAGGCTGTGCAAGGCTTCGCCCCGAAACCCCAGGCTGCAACCGTCCAACTTGCTGGTGGTGTGGCGACGGGCCACCTGCTCCAGCTCCGAAGCGGGGATCCCTTGGCCGTTATCGGCCACCCGCACCTGCCAGCGGCTGGGCCAGATCTCCACCTGAATGCGGGTGGCCTGAGCATCGAGGGCATTTTCCAGCAATTCTCGCAGAGCAGCCCCCAGCGAGTCGATCACCTCTCCCGCGGCCATCTGGGCGATCCGCTCTGGGTTCAGGGGTTGGATTTTGGACATGGAGTGAGTTGAGAAAGCAGACTCTCTTCCTGCCAGCTTGTCGCCAAAAGGCCAACAGCGCCGAGCTTTAGCTTAGCTCTCTCCCTCTGTTGCCAGTGGACAGCGCCTTGCCAATGGTTTTCATTAACTTCAAGGCTCCCCTCAGGCCAAGTGAAGGATTGAGGTTCCGCCTTCCTGCCCATCGGTAACCGCCAAGAACTTCGAGAAACTTCGAGAAAAAGAGAGCTGAGCGGGTGGCCAGTCATAAGGAAACCTTAAAATCCCAAGGCCAGCCATCAGCCTCTACTAGGATTTAAATAGTAAAACTTCTCATTAAGGAGGAGATTATGGCAGCACAGCAAGCTCCGGCCCGAGAGCTATTCAAGGAGGCTTTTGAGAATCGCTACACCTGGGACAAAGACTTTCCTGGCTACCGAGCTGAGATAACCTACTTTCCCAAAGAAGGTGACAGCAGCCTCTCCTTCTCAGGAGTTGTGAGTATTGACCGCAACATGAAGATCGATGTTGCCGGCGTCGAGGACGAGGAGATCCGCCAGAAAATACGGGAACAGATGTGGGAAGTCATGGTGCATCGCGTTCGTCATTCCTTCGACGAGGAACACGGTGGCCACACCTTTGCCTATGGAGAGCCACAAAATTCAGACATCACTGAAGTTCTTGTTTCGGGCTTATCTTCTACCGATAGGTACTGGGTTCAGGGCAAGCACATTCAAATGGTACATCGCCATCTTGCCAATCGGACAATTACAGTCTCAGTTCAAGAGTTTTACGATACAGGTGAGGGCTACCTACCCACTCACTACACTGCTGAGTATTGTAGCCCAGGAACTGGAGAAAAAACTCAAGCAAAGATGATCTACGAAGATCGTTATCAAAAAATAGGTCGGTATTGGATTCTGGTTGAGAGAAGAATTTGGGAAGAGCAGGATGGCCAAAAAAGTTCATCCCCTCAACTTTTCCTCTTCTCTAATATTCGATTTTTCGAATAGCTGAGAAAAATAAGTTTTTCTTTGCGGCTGTGGGCATCTCTCATTATAGAAGGTGATGAGGTGCTCACAGCCAAGCTCAAAACAGATGGCCACAGGGTACAGCCTGTTAAGGACTCAAGGGGTACAATAGCAGCACTTAGCAAACCAACTTCGGAAGGAGGATGGATTGATCAGTAGTAAAGAAGTCTTCACTATCTGCTCCATGCTATATTTCCCAATTCTGCAAAGCTTTGGAGTTACCTATGTCTAAGCTGGACTTAAAAAATGCACCTGGACACCAGGTACTGGCTGCGGCAGGTAAAAAGGCACTTCGACCGGGGGGCTTTGGCGCTACCGAACGGCTCTTCAAGTTTGCCGAGTTCCGTCGAGGAGAAACTGTGCTGGAACTTGCCTCAGGCCTTGGCTACACGGCTATTCGATTGGCAAAGCGCTATGGCATACATGTTACCGGCATTGAGAAAAATCCAGATAACATTGCTCGCACTCGCGCTAATGTTTCTGCAGCAGGGCTAGCTGGCCAAGTTGAGATCCTCGAGGGCGATATCTTTCACCTAGATCAAATCGATCAGAAATTTGACTATGTCTTGGCGGAAGCTATTTTAACAATGCAGTCCGATGCAGGAAAATCTAAGATTTTGTCAGGGATTTACAATTGCCTCAAGCCAGGGGGTAAGTTCCTCAGCCATGAGCTGCGAGTTGAGGGATCCAACAGCGACGCTATCCGCAAGGAGTTATCCTCCGTAATCCATGTCAATGCCAATCCTTTATCTACTGACAGCTGGCTTGCAACTGTTCAGCAAGCAAATCTTACGGTTGTCCAGTATGCCACCGGCCCCTTAACTTTGCTCAATCCCGTTGCTATTGCTACAGAGGAAGGATTGCCGACGCTCTTAACTATGGTGTGGAATGTGCTTACACGTCCTGTAATCCGGCAGCGGATCTTATCTATGAAGCAAATCTTTAGCCGATATCGAAATAACCTAGGCTACATCATACTGATTGCCAAGAAGGAGGCTTAATGATGTCTCTTGTCTCCCCTGAGTCACCTTTTTTGCAGCTCAAAGATCACATTGCTTATTCTGTGGAAGGAGTTCTCAGCAAGATCATTTGGAAAAGTGAAGTCTGCCAACATACTCTTTTCTGTATGGCGGGAGGCACAAGTATTTCCGAGCATACCTCCACAAGGGACGCTACTCTCCACGTCATTGAAGGAACTGGAGTCTTAACCCTTGCAGGTGAGAAGATCTCTCTATCTCCGGGCATATTTGTCTTAATTTCGGCAAATGTTCCCCATGAGTTAGAAGCCACTGCTGACCTTGCTTTTGTTCTGACTTTATCAAAGGCAAGTTAAGAACGCCGCCTTTTACTCAGCCAGCCGCTTAACATCGCCAAAGCAAACATTCCCAGCAAAGCAAAGCCCAGCAGCCACCTTCCCTGCTCTAGGATCCCTGCCCCCAGAGCCACTACTGGGGGTGTAGAGACGGCAATGCCCAAAGCTAGGGCGAGAAGAAAGTTCTGCCATTTTATTTGGGTTAGGCCGGCGGCGTAGGCGACAAAGTCGAATAGGCCCGTCATTAAAAAACCAGCTGTAAGAAAAATATTGTTTTCCAGATAGTTAGCTGAAAGGGCATCGACTTTGTACATCCATTGTCGCCCAACTACTCGCTGTACTAGGTCTCTACCAAACTTTCTGGCTAGGTAGAAGTTAAGTGTACAAGAGATAAAATCAGCAATTGCAATGTAAAGGATTCCCGATCCAAATCCAAAGAGGGCTCCTGCCAAGATGGAGTAAAGGGTGCTGGGTATGGCAGGAATAATAATACTCAGGGAGCGTAATCCAATCAGGGCAAGGGGTGCCCAGGGGCCTAGTTTTGCTATAAATTCTCGAGTTGCCTCTGGATCTAAGCGACGGGCCAGCAAGATGGCAGCTAACAGGACAACAAGCAACAACAGCAGTGAGAGGATGTCTTTCCTTTTTCTGGAATTGATTTTGCTGCTAGAGGACAAATCCTCTGAGGGGGTAGGGGACGATCCTACTGACTCGCCATCTGCTGACTTGTCAAAGGTAGTGCCGGGCGGATAATAGAGTTCATCCTTCAGGATCCAACCTGTTTTCTGTTGCAGATAGGCATGTGTGCTCAAGCCCAGACGCTTTGCCTCGGTGGCAACAGCCTTGTAGTCTAAGCCCAATAGCTCGCAGAGCTCTTTTTGTCGAATACCAGAAGGTGGCTGCATAGGGCAAAAGATCTCTACTTTCTCTGCTAGATGCTTAAGGTTTCCGAGGGATGCTCGAAGTAGGCATGATTTTCATAAGGCTTGTTTTGCTAGTGTAGAAGGTGTCATGTATTTTGCTTTTTAGAGGTTGATAATGATCTTGTGTATTGGCGATGTTCTTAGTTTAGCAGAATTGCAACAGATTCTGTCCCTCATAGCCGATGCTGAATTTGTGGATGGTGCTCTGACGGCAGGCTGGAATGCCAGGCTTGTCAAAAACAATAGGCAAATGCCAAAGGGATCCCTTCAGCAACGGAAGATAGAGGAGATTATCTTGGCAGCTCTAGAGCGTAATTTGTTGTTCCAGATGGCTGCCCGGCCCAAGCTCATTCATTCCATTTTAATTAGCTGCTACGAAGCGGGAATGTCCTATGGCACTCATACCGACGATGCGCTGATGCTCGATCGGCATCAGCTGATGCGCACGGATATTTCCTTTACGCTATTTCTAAGTGCCCCTGAAGACTATGATGGCGGTGAGCTGAAGATCGAGAGTAGCGAGGGGGAGCAAGCCTACAAGCTGCCGGCGGGTGCTTTGATCCTCTATCCTGCTTCCACCTTGCACCGAGTTGAGCCTGTAACCCGTGGGATCCGCTATGCTGCCGTCAGTTGGGTTCAAAGCCTAATTAGGGATCCGCAAGAACGCGAGATCCTCTTTGATTTACAGACTGTGCGGCAGCAGATGTTTCAGGAATCGGGCAAGACACGCCACTTTGATTTGATCTCCAAAGTTTACGCGAACCTGCTGCGGAAATGGGCAGAGCTCTAGAGGGATCGAAGAAAATAGAGCAGGGCTTCTCTGTCTTCAGCAGCCATATTTTTAAAGATCTCGCGGGAGCGTTCAGCTTCTCCCCCATGCCAGAGAATGGCCTCCTCGAGGCTGCGGGCGCGGCCATCGTGCAAATAGCCGGAGGAGGGCAGAACTGTCTGCGACAAGCCGATGCCCCACAAAGGGGGGGTGCGCCATTCTCGGCCCGTGGCCTCGAAGTCAGCGCGGCCATCTGCTAGTCCTTCGCCCATGTCATGCAACAGCAAATCGGTGTAGGGGTGGATGACTTGGTTGGCCAGGGCAGGGATCTCATGAATGCCGGTTTGTAGCTCTGGTCGGTGACACTTGGCGCATTGGGCTTGGACGAAGAGCTTTTCCCCTCGCTGAACTTGGGGATCCTGCCAAAGGGCGCGGCCAGGCACGGCCAGGGTTTGCACGTAAACGGTTGTCGCTTGGAGAGTGGCCTCGTCGATATCTTGGCTGCCATCCGCGGCCGGAAAAAGAGGATTCGTGACACCCATGTCGTTGGCGTAGGCGGCCGCAGTTTGTTGCCTGAGGTTGGGGGTATTGGCTTTCCAACCAAACCGTCCCAGCACCAGACGCTGCTGCTCTTGATCCCAAACCAAGTTGGGGCGGCCAGAGATGCCATCCCCATCGGCGTCGTCAGGATCGGCTGCTGCCAGGATCCTAGAAGCGGGAACGGCCTCCAGTAGGCCCGCTCCAAACACCGGCTGGGGGATCCGCAGGGAGATGAGGACAGGATCGATGGGCGATCCCTCCAGAGTTAACAGCTTTACAACAGGAGAACGCAGCCTGTAGGGAGTTCCGTCGGCGTACTCTCTGGTCTGCTCTACCCAGTGCAACTCCACCTTGGCCTCTGGCCGATAGCCCCGAACGGCCTTTTCTTGAACCTGCGTGCCGATGCCGGCCACAGGGGGAGTGTTGCTATGAGGAGCAATGGCCTCCCATCCAAAAGGCTGGGGATCCCCGCTTCTATCCAGGGATCCAACCTGGCTGACTCTGACGACCCGCTGCCCCTTGTCAGGAAAACCTCGGCCGTTTTTAACATGACAACCGGCGCAGGAGTTGTTGTTGAACAGAGGCCCAAGGCCGGGGTTAACAGGCGCCGGAGCGGTGACGAAGCGAGCCTCAAAGGCGATGTCCCCCAGGGCATGCAACCTGGCCCAGCGGGGATCCAAGTTGGGAGCCGGCTGCTCGTAGGCTGTTGAGGTGCGGTTCCAAAGGGTTGTTTCGCCACCCGCTCGAGGGGGCAATGGCTGGGATCCCTCTGGGGCAGCGGGGAAAGCCAGAAAGCTCGCCGCCCAAAGAGAGGCCAATCCCAGCATGAAAATCTGGAGAAGACGACGCATCGGCTATCAAAATATCGGCAACTCAGCTCTTTTGGGACTTTCTTACTACTGCAGGAGCGGCACAACTTCCTGAGCAAAGCTGTCGAAAGCGTCTTCAATTTTTTCCATAGCGGCAGTAATAGATCCACGGGCATTGGCATCGCAAAGGCTTTTTTCGATAGGGGCAGGGATCCCCTGGAGAGCCGCCGCCGCTGCTTGTAACTCCGACTGAATTTGACTATCCAAATTGGGATTGATGTCCCGGACAAATTGGCTCAGGCCACGACCTTTTCTATCTCTAAATCCGCCCAAGTAAGCATACTGAACGCTGCGCACATTGGCCTGGAACTCCGGCAGCGAATGGTGGGCAAAGCGACTTTCCAGCAGAAAAGGATTTTGCTGGGCGAAGGCTTCGCCAATTTTGACCTTGCCCAGCTCGTCCAACATGCCGAGAATACCTTGGGCTATTTCTTCAGCAGCAGCTTGCAGCGTGAGATAACTCTTGCTGCCCTCGCCGGCTTTTACCCATTCTTCGCGAAAAGCAGGCAGCCCTTGCACTCCCTCTGTCCAGCTTTTGAGCAGCTTTGCCGCCGTATCCGCCAAAACTGGGCCAAGGGCAGCCAAGTACTCCCGATCCCGCTCGGTAAAGTCTTGCAAAGACTTGTTGTTATCCACGCCAAAGAGCAAGAAGGCCACGGCATGAAATCCCTTTTGCCCGCTTTCCAACTCGGCCACGGTCTCTGGAGTGAGGGGATCGCCGCTGTTGAGAACTTCCAGCACCTCCACCTCGTTCAGGGGCCATTCGTCCAAATCCGCATCCAGCCCCAAATAAGCCGCCGGCCCAAAGGCAAAAGCCTCGCTCTCCTCCCAAGTGATGCGGGCAACAGACCAAGCCTGGCGAGCCGCTTGCAAAGTCTGGGCATTGGGATCTTGCACGAAGGCCTGGATGGCCTGAGACAGGGCCTGGGTATCGGCGACCAACTGCTCATAGGCAGGGATCACCACCTGATCGGCAAAGTCGAGCAAAATCTGCCGATCCTGAAACCGCTGCTCAGGAGAGAGCACAACGGCTGGCCGGCGAGAGCCTGCCCCTTCTTCCCCACCCTCGCCGCCGCCATCCACCGGGATAGGCCGACACTCCGGGTTCATTTGAGCTGCCTGCTGAGGCGAAGCCTGGCTCAGGGCCGGTGGATCCCCGCCGCCCGCAGCCGAGGGATCCTTTTGGGTTTCCCCGCAAGCGGCCCCGCTGACCAGAACATAAAGCCCTATCCCCGTCCACAGCTTCAGATACCTCGACATCTCCTCCGACTCCTTTGCCCTCGACTTGGCCAACTTTGGCTTGATTGTAATCCAGCTATTGCGACTCAATCTTAAGAAGGGAGAGATTTTTATCACCGGCTGCCACCGGATCGCCCGGCTCGTCCCTCTGCGGGCCAGCTTCCATCTGCAGCTTCCCCAGGTGGGGCTATGGGCGGATACAAGTCCGACTCTTAACAAAACTTAACTCTAAAGACATTGATATTTGTTTGCAAGAAGCCTAGAGTAGGTCACAGCTCGCTGTTGAGATTTACTCTCAACAGTTGGTTACGTGTCTCGAAAGGATGTGTCCGTGCGGCCAGAGGCGGGCCTGGGGCAAGGTCTCTGGCCTTTTCCTAGAAAAGCTTGTTTAGAAACGCAAGAGGAGCGGAGATGACAGCGACGACACTCAAGCAAGAAGGGGGATCTAGCTCGCAACAACAGATCCCGTGGTGGGCGGGCAACGCCCGTTTGACCGATCTTTCTGGCCGGCTGCTGGGGGCGCATGTGGCCCATGCCGGGCTGATCGTTCTCTGGGCAGGGGCGATGACCCTGATCGAGTTGGCCAAGTTTGACCCCAGCCGACCGATGTATGAGCAGGGGCTGATTCTCTTGCCCCACCTGGCCAGCTTGGGGCTGGGGGTGGGATCCGGCGGGGAAGTCCTGGATACGGATATCTACTTTGCGGTGGGAGCGATCCACCTCATCAGCTCTGCCTTTTTGGGGTTTGGCGGCATTTTTCATGCCCTGCGCGGGCCGGCGGTGCTGGATCCCAAAGCCTTTCCCCTGTTTAGCTACGACTGGCAAGACAAAAACAAGATGACCACCATCCTAGGGATCCACCTGGTGCTGCTGGGATTGGGAGCCTGGCTTTTGGTGCTCAAGGCAGTGGTGTTTGGCGGCTTGTTCGACCCGGTGGCAGGAGAGGTGCGCCTGGTGTCTCCCAACTGGAACCCCTTTGGCCACCTGTTGGGCATAGAAGGGCGCCACTGGATCGCCGGGGTGGACACTTTAGAAGACGTGGTGGGCGGCCACCTCTGGCTGGGCTTGCTCCTGGTGTCAGGTGGGGTTTGGCATATCGCGACCAAGCCTTTTGCCTGGGCAGAACGGATTTTTATCTGGTCTGGGGAAGCTTATCTTTCCTACAGCTTGGGAGCTTTGGCCTTGATGGGATTTATTGCCGCCTATTTCGTTGCCGTTAACCCAGTGGTCTATCCCGAAGTTTTCTATGGGCCGCTGCTGCAGGTGGGCTTGGATCGCTATCCCTTCTTTGAGCAAGGGGGAGCTCTCACATCTAGGGTTTGGCTGGCCAATGCCCATTTTTGGCTGGCCTTTTTCTTCCTTCAGGGCCACCTTTTCCATGCCCTGAAAGCCCGAGGATTCAATTTCCGTACCGGCAGAGTAGAGCTCGCTGCACAGCAGGCCTAACGGCACGCTGAAGGCATTGACTATCTAGCCATCTGATTTTGAGCTTCGCACTTGCAGTTTCGAGGTAGGAGCAATGGCAAAAATAGGTCTATTTTTCGGCACTCAAACCGGAAATACCGAAAGAGCTGCCGAGATGATTCAAAAAGAGCTGGGCGAAGACAATGTAGATTTAATTGACATTGCCGAGGCCAGCATTGAGGACTTTGAGAAGTACGACTACTTAATCATCGGCTGTCCAACTTGGAATATTGGGGAGCTTCAGGCTGATTGGGATGGTTTTTTCCCAAATTTGGATGAGATCGATTTTTCCGGTAAGACGGTAGCCTACTTTGGAGTTGGGGATCAGTTGGGCTATCCCGACAACTTTCAAGATGCCATGGGGATCCTGGCCGAAAAAATTGCCGAGCGTGGCGGCAAAAATGTCGGCTCCTGGCCTACAGAAGGCTACGAGTTCAACGAGTCTAAGGGAGTGGTTGACGGTGAGTTTGTCGGCCTTGCTCTGGACGAAGATAACCAACCAGAGCTGACGGAAAAACGAATTAAAGAGTGGACGGCTAAACTAAAAACGCTCTTCAATCTGTAATTCAAACCCGGCTTCTTAACTTGTCATTGATACTGTGGGAGTTTGTCATGACCGGCGCAGTTCTATCTTCATCGCCTACTTCTGCTGAGGGATCCCCTCAGGTCAGTTGGTTGGCAGGGAATGCTCGTTTGCTCAACCTATCCGGAAAGCTGCTGGGGGCCCACGTGGCCCATGCGGGGCTGATCATGCTGTGGGCCGGCGGCATGACCTTGTTCGAGGTGGCCCACTGGGATCCAAATCAACCTATGTACAGCCAGGGGCTGATTTTGTTGCCCCATCTGGCCAGCTTGGGCATCGGCGTCAACGCAGAAGGGGTGGTTACGGATCCCTATCCCTTTTTTGTCGTGGGCGTTCTGCACCTAATTGCCTCGGCAGTGCTGGGGGCAGGAGGGATCTTCCATGCCCTTTTGGGACCAGAGGTGCTGAGCAAGGGGAAAACCTTTGCCGAGTTTTTCGGCTACGACTGGGAAGATGACGACAAGATGACCACCATCCTCGGCATCCACCTGCTGCTGCTGGGGCTGGGTGCATGGCTGCTGGTGGCCAAGGCTCTCTTTTGGGGAGGGCTGTACGATGCCAACCTGGGCCGCGTGCGGATCGTTGCGGATCCCACCCTCAATCCGCTGCGGATCTTCGCCTACTTGACGCCGCTGATGGGTCAGCAGGGCATGGCCGCCGTGGACAACCTGGAAGACCTGGTGGGGGGACACATCTACGTGGGCCTGCTCTGCGTGCTGGGGGGATGGTGGCACATAGCCACGCGCCCCTTTGCCTGGGCCAAGCAAGTCTTGATCTACTCGGGCGAAGCCTACCTCTCCTACAGCCTGGGGGCCCTGGCTTACATGGGCATCTTGGCGGCCTATTTTGTCAGCGTCAATGAGATCGCCTACCCTGCGGCTTTTTACGGGCCGCTGGGGCTGGCCGCTGACGAAAGGGGAATTGTAAGCAGCCGTACCTGGTTGGCTACAGCCCACTTTGTCTTGGGGATCCTGTTTTTGGCGGGGCACATCTGGCATGCCATCCGGGCGCGGGCGGCGGCCAGCGGCTTTGACTTCCAGCGCGGGGGCTGGGTGCGAGCCACAGATCCCCAGGTGGGCAACTTGGACACGCCGGTAAACCAGGGCGATCTCACCCTGCTGCTGCTGCAAAACCTGCCCATCTACCGGGAGGGCTTGTCGCCTTTCCTGCGCGGTTTGGAGATCGGCATGGCCCATGGGTACTTCCTGGTGGGGCCGTTTTACAAGTTGAGTCCGCTGCGGAATTCGGAGCAAGCCCTGACGGCAGGTACGCTGGCGGCCATTGGTCTGGTGCTGATCCTAACGGTTTGTCTTTCGATCTATGGACGAGTCTCTTTTCCGCGCTCGCGGCTGGTGGCGGTGGTGAACACCCCCTATGGAGAGGTGGCCTATCCGACGCCGGGAGTGCAACTGATGGCGGAATCGCAGGGATCCCCTCAGCCGGTGCGAGTACCGGCAGGATCGGAGGACTTGCCCGAAAACTTGCGCACCCGTGCCGGCTGGAGCCAGTTGGCGGGAGGGTTTCTGGTGGGCGGCGTTGGCGGTGCCCTGTTTGCCTACATGCTCCTGAACAGTGCGGACGTGTTGGCCCAGATTTTGCCTGGGCTGTGAATGAGGTTTGAGGCTCCCTGGTTCGGGGATCTGCAGAAAGGAGAGGGGTATTGTCCCCTCTCCTCTATCCAGATCGGCTCGGATCCTTTGGGCCGCATTTTCCAATGGCAATTGCACTGTTCACAATTGCATGGTTCAACCGCACTTTGCCGGTTGGTTTCTGGCTACTGGACTTTGTAGATCTTTTGTTTGGCTAGCAGCCTTGATGGTTTTAACAGTCGAGATGGAATAGCGAATATGAGTTTAAGCTCCGCTTCTGCGCTCGCTTTTGAGGCCCTGTATCTGGGCATTTCTCCCAGTCTCAAGCTCTTTGATCAGCCTTTATTAGGATCCCTGGGGAAATGCTTTCGGATAGCCTACTGGGAGTACCACCAAACCCAGGATGAGCCTTGTAGCCTGGAGACTGTAATCACGCTGCTATACGAATATCTCAAAGCTTGGGATCGACCCGTTCATCTTATCGGCCACGGCTTGAGCGGGGTGGCCGCTTATCTTTTTGCCTGCCGTTACCCACAGCGGGTACAGTCTCTGACCTTGCTGGCCGTGGGAGGTTGGCCTGCTACCACTTGGCATGCCCATTTCTATGTGCAGCGAAAAATCTTTTGCTGGAGTCGGGAACAACTCTTGGTGCGTATAGCCCAGAGCCTTCTACCTACTTCAGAACAGTGGCGAGCACGCTCACTCTCCTATGCTCTGGCTAAAGATTTGGATACTTCTCCCATACCTCACTCCCTATTTCAGGTGATAGCGATTCCAGCCCAGAAAGTGTCGGTGCCGATGTTGGTTTGCGCCAGCAAGGATGACCCCATTGTGGATCCTGCTTCGCTCGAGAAGTGGAGAAACCACCTAAAGCCAGGGGATCAAATGTGGTTTTGCCCTGGGGGGCGACACTTTTTTCATTATTCTTTTCCAAGTTTGGTCAATCTGAAAATAATGGATTTTTGGCAGGAATTGCGTAAACTTCAGCCCAGCATGGCTTAGGGCGGCTGGACTTTCGCGGGATGATAGAATGGCTACTCATCCAAACAGCAGAGGAGCTCCGTTTGCAGCTAGGGCGAAGCAGCCCAGGTGGAGCCCCTGACAACAGGAAAACGGGCAGGGGTGGAATGAGGCCATTGAGCTCCCGGTAAAATTGATAGAATAGGGCAAGCCCCCAACTTGGATAGGGAATGGGCTTGACCGCGGAATCCGCGACTATGTTCGACAAGCTGCTCTTTCCCATCGACAACTCGCGTGAGACCAGCCACGCCTTGCCCTTGGTGGCAGACATAGCGCAGCGCTACAAAAGTCAGGTGTACTTGCTCTCTGTACTGGATGCCGCGGAGCTGGACGCGGAGAGGGCGGAACAAGCTCGGCAAAACATCCACAACCTGCTCAAGCAAACGGAGTCTGGCCTGCATCAAATCGGCCTCAACAGCGTCAAGAGTGAGTATCGAGAGGGAAAGGTGCCTTTTGTCATCTGTGATGTGGCAGACGAGCTGGAGATTAGCCTAATTGTAATGGGATCCCGCGGCCTCACCCTCTCCGGAGAGGGGCAGAATAACTCTGTCAGCCACCGCGTGATCGATCTTGCCCCCTGCCCGGTGTTGGTCGTGCCCTGAGGAGAGGGATCCCATTAACGGTATTCTCTGGAGTACGCCAAGGCCAGCTCTTGTTAAGGCGCTTGGGTGTTGCCTTGTGTAACAGCAAGGGCGTAATCTTTTGTCTTGCCCGGAGGTCTGCAGTACAACGAAGAGCGAGATACAGCTTTTCCCGACGTTGTGGGGGGTCTCAGTAGGATCCCGACCCTGCAGACGTTTGTGCTGGCTTCAGGAAGTGTCCCTGGAAAAAGCTGTGGGCCCCATTGCTAGCAACAGCCGGTTAGTTCCACTTTTGGGAATCGTCATGGAAAGTCGTGGTTACAACAAGTCTTCACAGAAGAGCTTTGAGTTGATGCGGCATTTCGCAGAAACCTACGCCAAACGCTCCGAGACCTTTTTCTGCTCGGATCCGTCAATTACAACGGCGGTGATCGAGGGCTTGGCTCTGCACAAAGAGCAGTTGGGCGCCCCGCTGTGTCCCTGTCGTTTTTACGAAGACAAAGAGGCGGAAGCAAAAGCAGGCTATTGGAATTGCCCCTGTGTACCCATGCGGGAGCGAAAAGAATGTCACTGTATGCTGTTTTTGACGCCGGATAACCCCTTTGCCGGCACCAGCCAGACCTTACAAGAGGTGCCTCTGGAATACCAAACCACCAAATGACAGCGCCTGGCAGAGGTCGGGAAACAGAGGCAGGCTTTGGAAAGGTGACAGGGCTCGGTATAATCGGAAAGCTGTTGGGCAACGGTTATTTGCACGAGGAGGAAACGCTCTTATGACTCCCTCACTTGCTAACTTCCTCTGGAGCTTGGTGGCCGGTGCAGTTGTGCTGGGGACTCTCTTTGGTGCCATCATCTTGGTCAGCCAAAGGGATAAAGTGCGTCGTCGCTGAGATCCCTGCTCGTCGGCACCTGCCCGCCGATGCTTCGCTTTTCCCTGTACCGCGGTCGCCGGGTGGGGGGAGACTCGGGTGCTGAGATGTGGCTGCGGTACACAATTGCCGGAGTGCTTCACCCCTGTTGTCAAGAACCCAGCCGGGTTGGGTGACCAGCAGAGCATCCATAGCACCTTATGATCAAAAGCTGAATCTAGCGACACCCTGGGGCTCCCTTGCCGGCATTGACCCACCCCTTGTATTACTGGCGGCAAAAAAACCGCTACTACCACGAGGATCTGGAGCGGCTGCATCGCTTTTTTGTCCCTGCCGGTTTGCGCATCTTGGAGATTGGTTCCGGCACGGGATCCCTGCTCAATGCCTTGCAGCCCAGCTTCGGGGTGGGGATCGACCGGGATGCGGACATTGTTGCCCAAGCTCAGGCAGAGTTTCCCCATCTCCATTTCCGGGTGCAAGATGCCCACACGCTGGACAAAGGGGATCCCGTCTTGGCGGAGCCTTTTGATGTGATCTTGCTCGTCAATACCCTGGGCTACCTGGCCGACATCCAGCAGGTTCTCCAGCAGTTGCGCCGCTTCTGTACCCCACGCACCCGCCTGATCCTCTCCCACCACAACCCGCTCTGGGAGCCGATTCTGGGCTTGGCAACCGCTCTCAAGCAACGGATGCCTCTGCCGGCAGCCAACTGGTTATCGGCAGCCGATGTGGCCAACCTGCTGCACTTGGCAGGATACGAGGTCATTCAGCAGGGCAAGCGGCTGTTGTTGCCGCGGCGGATCCCGTTCCTTTCGACTGTGATCAACCGGGTGATTGCCCCATTGCCCGGGATCAACGCCCTCTGCCTGACAGAGTACACGATCGCTCGCCTGCAGCCCGACCCTGCCTGGGATCCCCCCCCTGAGCAGCAGCCTTCCTGCACGGTGGTGATTCCGGCTCGGAACGAAGCGGGCAACATTCGCCGCTGTGTGGAACATTTGCCCGAGATGGGATCCCGCACCGAGATCATTTTTGTGGAGGGGCATTCCAGCGACGGGACTTGGGCCGAGATCCAGCGGGTACAGGCGGAATACCAAGGGATCCGCAATATCCGGGCTCTGCGGCAGGAGGGCAAGGGCAAGGGGGATGCGGTGCGCAAGGGGCTAGCCGCCGCTACAGGGGATGTGTTGATCATCCTCGATGCCGATTTGACGGTACAGGCAGAGGACATGCCCAAGTTTTTCCGGGCTGTGGCTTCTGGGCGGTGCGACTTTGCCAATGGCTGTCGCCTTATCTACCCCCTGAAACCGGAGGCAATGCCTCGGCTGAACCAATGGGCCAATCGTTTTTTTGCCGCTCTCCTCTCCTATATTCTCGGCATCCGCATCAAAGATTCCCTCTGTGGCACCAAGGCCCTGTGGCGGGAGGATTACCAGCAGATTGCCAAGCTGTGCCAAGAGTGGGGGGATTTCGACCCGTTTGGAGATTTTGACCTGTTGCTGGGATCCGCCAAGCGCACCCTGAAGATCCTGGATATCCCCGTGCGCTATTTCCCCAGAACCTATGGTCGCTCCAACATTCACCATGTGCGAGAGGGGCTGCGGCTGCTGCAGATCTGTGGCTTTGCCCTCAAGCGCTTTAAGGGATACTGAAGTTTGCTCTGACCCAAAGGTGCCGGTCTGTACTTCTGTCGAGGCAGGGCCAGTCTCTGCAAGTACTTCTCCACCGTTGGGATTCCCGCCTAGGCACCCAGGACTCGTTACAATAATTAGTCAATCGGATCACTGTAATGTGTGGATCGGCCCCCATGGGGAGTGCCACGGGAACGAGCAATGGGAGAATCCGTATTGAGCAGGCTGGGCCAATGGATCTCGAATACCCCCCTGCGCTCCCTTGACCAAGCTTATGAGGCTGCCCTGCGCATTAAAGCCATCGAGGATCAATACTTCCAGGGAGGATCCATCGGCAGCAACGGGCAACATGGCCAGAATGTCAGCCGCTACTTTCAAATTCAACTGCGCCGGCAACTGCGCCAGATCGATCTGCGTTTGGCAGAGTTCAGAGCCAGCAGCGCCCTTTCTCGCCTGCCGGATCCCGAGCAAAATGGCAGTGGCCCTGTTTCTGCCCAAGATAAAGATCAAGAACGCCATGCCGCTGAGGTCGATGCTCCTGAAAGCAACGGCGAAAACCCTGAGAATGGTCGCCAAAGACGAGATCTTTCCATCTTGGAGAAACTGCAGTTTATCGATCAGGTGACTTCTCGATACAAACGCCCGACCAGAAAATCCCAGCCCATCTCTGCTTCAATTTCCACTTCACCTGAGCCTCTCGAACGGCCAGAACAACCTACCTCAACTGAACCCAGTTCTTCTAATGTCTCTGTCAAGGCAGGCTCCGGCAATGGCGCTGCCCCGGTCGCTTCCAAAGCTGCGATTCTGCCCCGTTCTATTCTGCGCACGGCCAGCCAAATCCGCCGTGAGCTGAGTTCCCAGGCCGAGGAGGAACTGATCCAAGAGTATCGGGAGGCTCGCATTCGCACACTGGTATCGATTCGTTTTCTGTTGTTGTTGGCCGTTTTGCCTCTGCTCACCCAGATCCTCTCGAAAAACTTTCTGTTTGGGCCATTGGTGGATCACTTCCAACAACGGGAGCCTGCCATTGTGGCTCTAAGCCACGAATTCCAAGAAAAAGCCCTGTCAGAGTTCGAGTTTTTCAAGGAAAGAATAGAATTTGAGCGAGCTTTGCACCATCAACCCCCAGAGTGGGATCTGGAATCAGAAGAGCAACTGTCCATGAAGGCAGAGGAACTGCTGAAAAAATATAGCCGTAGGAACTCGGAAGGATTGAAGAATATCCTTGCTGATTTGCTTTCGCTGCTGGTGTTTGGCTGGCTTATCTTTATTGGGCGTGAGGAAATCGAAGTCCTCAAGTCTTTTTTGGATCGTCTGATCTACGGCCTCAGCGACAGTGCCAAGGCTTTCATTATCATTCTTTTTACCGATGTGTTTGTCGGTTATCACTCACCCCACGGCTGGGAGGTGCTGCTGAGTAATTTGGCTGCTCATTTGGGGGTACCGGAGAACCGCGATTTTATCTACGGCTTTATTGCTACTTTTCCGGTTTTTCTGGATACACTTTTTAAGTATTGGATCTTCCGCTATTTAAACCGTGTATCGCCGTCTTCGGTGGCCACCTATCGGGCTATGAACGATTAAGGGTTCGCAGTTGCATTTCAAACTGGGTTGAGACGCTTCCCAAGCGCTCCTTGCCGCTGCCGTAACCATCCACAACCTCTCTCAGAGGAAGAAAGAAGTTGGGGATCGACCTGACGAATCGTTTGATTGCCATTTGAAGCAACCGTAATTCGAGTTTCCTGAGTTAGCTGGGCGGGCGCAAGGATTGTCGATGGCAGAACCCACAGACAAACCAACGCTCCAATTCGGCGGCAGGGGTGGGACAGCGGCAGGCGGGGCAGGGGAACAGGTTTTGCTGGGTTTGTTGTTGCTTCACCACTCTGGCCCAGCGCTCGAAAGCCACTTTCGGGTCGGAGGTGGGCTGTTTTGGATTGGGGCTGCGACAGGATCCAGGGCGTTGTCCATCTTGGTCTGCTAGGCGGGGAGCGCCATAAAACTTGCTGGTCAGCTCCGCATCAGGATGGGGGGCAGCCGGGCTGGATCCCTTGTGCCAGGCACCAGAGCTGAAGCGGATATCGCTGAGGGGAGATTGTAGCCGGCTGTTGAGTTTCCTGAGAATGATCTGGCGTTGCAAGGTTAAGTTTTGTGCCCAGGCCGGGGTAGAGGTGGCCACCTGCAGCACCTGTCGGCGCAGGCTGAGAGGATAGGTTTGGGCGGCTACGGCCTCTCCGACGAGTTCGGGCCAGAGCTGCCGCAGGGTTTGCATTTGCTTCAGTTCAGCCCAACGGGGATGGCTGCCAAAGCTTCCCAGTACCTCATCTAACCGCTGCAACATGGTGTCGATAGGGTGTCAATGGCAGGCAATAGCTTAGGAAACACCATTTTGGTCTTCCGGCGATTGAGCCGCTTCTTTGAGGGCAGAGTGAATGGAGTCGGTATCGGGCAAAGAAGGGGATCCGCCATTTTGACTGAGGGGGGCAAATCCCTCTAGGCTGCGGATATGAATATCTTGTTGCGGGAAGGGGATGCGGATCCCACGTCGCCGAAACTCAGCCTCGATCAGGAAGTTTAGCTCGCTGATCAAGACAAACTGATCTTGAGGACGGTTGATCCACACCAGCAGCTCAAAGTTAAGTGCAGAAGGGCCAAAGGACTTGAGCCAGACTTGGGGGGCAGGGCTGCTCAACACCCGAGCATTTTCTCTGGCGGCGCTGAGCAGAGCTTCGGTAACCAAGGCGGTATCGGAGCCGTAGGCCACGCCCACAGGAATGTGGATGCGACAGCGGGGATCCCGGTAGCTCCAGTTCACCACCTTTGATTCGGTAAAGCGGGAGTTGGGCACGATCACAAAGATGCGATCCAGGGTGCGCAAGACGGTAGCCCGTGGCCCAATGCGCTCCACCGTGCCGAGCAAGTTGTCCACTTCCACCAGATCCCCGATTTGGATGGGGCGCTCCAGCAAAATGGCAATGTAGCTGATGTAGTTGTTGGAGAGGTTTTGCAAACCAAAACCGATCCCCAAACCCACTGCCCCGGCAATAACCGCCAAGGAGCCCAGATTAAGGCCGCTGAAGGGCAAGACCAGAAGGATGCCGAACAGGGTCAGGATGTACTTGAAGATGGCCGCCGAAGACTCTTGGGTGCCCAGATCCAGCCCCAGGCGTGCCAAAAAGCGCTGCTTGAAGCCAACACTGACGTAGTGGGCGCCGGTGAAAACCAAGATGGAGAGGACGAGGAAGACCAGCAAGCTGGCAATCGAAACGCTGGAGTTGGGCAGAGGCTGGGTGAGAACGCCCAGAGCCGTGGCGACCACACGACCCAGGCCCAGGTAAAAGGAGCGCTGAAACGGTCGTAGGGCAGGGATGAAGCTGATACCGCGATCCAGCGAGATGCCGGCGATGAGGATTGCCCCCACGCCCCGCAGCAGCATCCCACCCACATCGATCCAGGTGCCCCAGGTCTCTCCGGCCTTAAGCTCCAACCAGCGTTGCAGACGGGTTAAGCTGCGGTCGAACAGCCGCCAGAGAAAGAACCCCACCACCAGGGTGGCGATCCCTGCCAAAAGGGTCAGAACCAGCACGCGCGGATCCTGGGCCCGCTGCAGAGCCAGCAGATCTTCGCGGTAATCGGCAATCGCTTGCTCCAACCGCCGCGCCCAACTGTTAGCCACCAGACGCACGTCATTCAGGTTCACCTGACCCGGTGCCACCCTGCGCTCTGCGGCAGCATCGGCATAGGTGACGGTAAACAAATACCGTTGTGTGCGCTCAAAGCGGCCTCTTTCCCCCAGGCGTAAGATGTATTGCCCATTGGCATCCTGGGCCACCCGTACCTCTGGCTCCGGCAACTGGCCTTCTTCCAGAAAGCGCTCGATGATCGCCCGAACGTTGTCGGCCCGCACATCGCTGGGGTAGTCTGCCGTCTGCAGGCGGAACACCGGTATGTTCCCGACGAGCACTTCTGTGCCCTCTTGGCCGGTCAAAGGGATCCCGATTGGGCTGGGGGCTGGGGCAGGGGATCCCTCAGGAGTTGGCGCTTCAGCCGGTGTGGGTCGGGGATCGGCCAGGAAAAAGTTGGGATCCCGAAATTCAAGGGCTTGAGCCAAGGGGATCCCTGAGGGGGCAGAGGCGACGGCAGGGGTGAGCCAGAGACCTATCCCCACCGTCAGCCCAACCCAAAGAGCTGCTCGCTTAAGTGGGACGGAGTCCTGCATGGCCGGTTTGGTACGAACGCCTATCGATCAATTGGGGATCCCTGGTGCTGCCCCGCAAGCTCATGGTGGCACAAGCCGACCTCAATTTTGGCCGATCTGAGCAAGGATTTTAGGTGCCCTGAGAATGGCCCAGAAGGCGTTGACGCAGCTTTTTGATTCTATCTCGCAGCTCGGCGGCTTCCTCAAATTCTAGGTTTTTGGCGGCCTCTTTCATCTTCAGTTCCAGTTGGCCGATCAGCTCCGGAATCTCGGAGAGAGGGATCTCTTGCGCAGCTTGAAAGGCTTTTTCCAGATCTGGGTTGCTGAGTTTGCGGGAGATGGCCAAAAAAGACAAGATGGCATTGCTGTTTTTCTTGACAATGGGCTTGGGCGTGATGTTGTGTTGGCGGTTGTATTGCAATTGAATTTCGCGGCGACGCTGGGTTTCGGCAATGGCCCGGGCCATGCTGCCGGTCATGGTGTCGGCGTACATCACCACCATACCGCGGACATTCCGCGCTGCCCGCCCGATCATCTGAATCAGGGAGCGCTCTGCTCGCAAAAACCCTTCTTTGTCAGCATCCAAAATGGCCACCAAAGAGACTTCTGGCAAGTCCAACCCTTCCCGGAGCAAGTTGACCCCCACCAACACGTCAAAGGCCCCTTCTCGAAAGTCTTGTAGGATTTCAATTCGCTCAATCGAGGTGATCTCGGAATGCAAATAGCGAACTCGGATCCCTCGCTCCTGGAGATATTCTGTGAGATCTTCTGCCATCCGTTTGGTGAGGGTGGTCACGATCACCCGTTCGGCAGATCCCTGCTGAGAGCGCTCCAATCGCAAATAAATTTCTCCCAGCAAATCGTCCACTTGCCCAGCCGTGGGGCGCACATGCACCTCAGGATCCACCACGCCGGTGGGCCGAATTACCTGTTCGACAACCCGACCGCTGCCGGGCACATAGAACTTCAGGGTCTTGCCATCTTCCACCAGGGTTTCAAATTGGGCCTCGCTCTGCTCTAGTTCCCAGTTGCCGGGAGTAGCCGAAACAAAGATACACTGATGAACTTTGGCCCAAAACTCTTCGGCTTTGAGGGGGCGATTGTCGAGGGCGCTGGGCAGGCGAAAACCATGATCTACCAGCACCTGCTTGCGGGCACGGTCGCCATTGTACATGCCGCGAATTTGGGGCACGGTCACGTGGGATTCATCCACCACCAGCAGCCAATCGTTGGCCTTGAAATAATCCACCAAGCAGGCGGGGGGCTCTCCTGCTTTGCGTCCCGTTAAATGTCTAGAGTAGTTTTCGATCCCATTGCAATAGCCCACCTCTCGCAGCATTTCTAGGTCGTAGCGGGTGCGCTGTTCTAGGCGTTGGGCTTCCAGGAGCTTGCCTTCTTTGCGAAAGAGGGCCAGTTGCTCTTCCAGTTCTTGCTCGATATTGAGGATCGCCCGCTCCAATTGTGCTTCCGGCGTTACAAAGTGCCGAGCAGGATAAACTCTGAGGGCGCTGAGGCTGTTCAAAATCTCACCTGTAACCGGATCAATTAAGCGAATGGCCTCGATCTCATCGCCAAAAAATTCGATGCGAATGACCCGATCCTCATAGGCCGGCACAATTTCCAGCACATCCCCTTTGAGGCGAAATCGCCCCCGCACCAGCTCCAGGTCATTGCGCTCGTACTGGATGCTGGCCAGATCCCGCAAGACATCCCGTTGGTTGATCTCCTGGCCGACTTTGAAGGGGATGGAAGCCTTCAGGTACTCCTCTGGCATGCCCAGACCATAGATGCAGCTCACCGAGGCCACCACAATCACATCCCGCCGTTCAAACAAAGAGCGGGTAGCCGAGTGCCGCAACATATCGATTTCATCGTTGATGGAAGAAGATTTGGCAATGTATGTATCGGTGCTGGGAACATAGGCTTCCGGTTGATAGTAGTCGTAATAGCTGATGAAGTATTCAACGGCATTGTGAGGAAAAAGCTCCCGCAGCTCATTGCACAGTTGTGCTGCCAAAGTCTTATTGTGGGCCATCACTAAGGTGGGCCTGCCCACCTGCTGAATGGTATGGGCGATGGTAAACGTTTTGCCGGTTCCGGTTGCCCCCAGCAAGGTTTGGAAACGATGGCCTTCTGAAATTGACTTCACCAAGCCGGCAATTGCCTTAGGTTGATCTCCGGTGGGTTGATAGGGAGAAACCAGTTGAAACTCTGACATGGGTTTGACTTTCGGATGGGCCTAGATAGCTGCCGGGCTGGTCAAGGCAGGGCTGATCTGCACGTTGGTTTGGAATGGTGGTGCGGATCACAAAGGCTTGTGGGGTGCCTCTAAACTTGGCCGCCTGCCTAAACTTGGCCGCCTGCTCAGCGGTGGGCTCCAGCTGGCACACCAGGGTTAGCCTCTGTTCCATGGTAAGGTTTTATCATGCAGGACTGAGGGCAGCGCTTCTTCACTAGGCCTGTTCATGCCAGCAGTGCAGAGCAGTAGAGCCTGGGTGTCCGCGCCATGTCTCCCTCGGTGCAGAGATTGAGATATGGGACGACGGCAACTCTTGCGCGGGATCCTGATTGGGCTTGGTCTTCTGGCCGCCATGGTGGTGTGGGTTGTCGTATGGCTGCTCACCCGCAGTCCGGTGGCTTTGTTGCTGGCCCACCCGGAGCTGCCGCCAATTGTGGGTTTGGCCCCTCGCTCCGCACAAGCGCTGCTGGTGTTGGCTGTTCCCCTGGACGAGGTGCAAGCGTTTTGGCAAGCGGCAACTCCTGCCCCCCAGCGACGCGCTGCCCGTCAGCAGTGGCAAAAGTTTTTCTCCCCTGAAAGCCCAGGCTGGCTGGGATCCATGCTGGCCGGGGGATCCCTTGATTTCGAGCGGGAGGTGCGGCCCTGGCTGGGGAGGAGCACCCTCTTGGCCAGTTTGCCGGAGTGGGGCACCTTGGTTGCCCTGGAAACGCGGGATGCGGCGCTCTCTCAATTTGAGCTGAACCTGTTGTGGGAACGGCAGAGCTTGGCCGGGAGGCCGGTGCAGGTAGACACTTACAAGGGCATTCAGGTGGTGTCTAGCCCGATTCCGGGCCTGCAGGGTTTCTCGGCAGCCGTTTTCGGCGAGCAATACGTGTTGTTGGCGGAGCAGTCTGCTGCCATTCGGGCTGCAATCGATGCTTGGCAGTTGCCGCAGTTGTCTCTGGTGGCTCAGCCTCTGTTTCAGCAGGTCATCCAGCCCTTGCGGGAGGCGCATGTGGGTTGGGCCTTCTGGCAAAATCCAGAGGCGGTTTCTTCAGATGGGCTGACGTTGCAGGCGGTAGGGCTGGGGTTGGGGGTAAACTTCCGCGGCTTGGTGGCCGAAAGTGCTGCCCTCTGGCATGCGCCCGCTGGCTTCTCCTTGCCGGCGGCAGAAGCCTTTCGCCCGCAGATCCTTCAACATCTGCCGGATAAAACCTTGGCGCTGATTTCCGGAGAGAATCTGGTCTCAGTTTGGCAGAGCCTGGGGCAGATCCAGCCCCTAAATTCCCTGGGGTTGCGGGTGGATCCCGGCCAGTGGCGGCAGCGCTTGCAATCTCAGGTAGCGCTGGACTGGCAGCGTCTGTTGCCGGAACGGGGAGAGTTTGCCTTTGCCCTTTTGCCCGGCGACGGGGATCCAGCCTGGCTGTGGGTCGGTAAGCTGCCGGATGAGTCGGTCGCGACAGCGGGACGGAGTCCTTATTTCGACTTGGATGAGCGGGCACGCGCCCAAGGCTGGCAGGTAATCTCTCTGGCAACGAAGCGTGGCACCGCCACCGCCTGGGCCCAACCGACCACTCCTGCGGGGGAGACGGAGTCCTTGCCGTCAGAACCCCAGCCGGTGGCGACAGCGGGACGGAGTCCTCACCGCTCCACCCATCGACCGGAGATCCCCGTGTTGGCAGGGGAGCGGCTGGAAGTCAGCGGGAAGGGAGGATCCCTGCCGTTGCCGGCGGCAGAAGCTCTTCCCCAGTCGCCGTCGGGGATCCCGCTGCCGGCACAGGTGTATCATGCCGATCGCAAAGGCTATTCCTACCTGGCCTCTTCTTTGGGGGCTCTGGAGACGGCCCTCGCGGATCCCCCCTTGAGTGCAAATCGCGCCTGGCGCAAGTTGGTGGCTTCCCTGCCCCACCGCAATTTGGGCTATGGCTATGGATCCCTGGGGTTGCTCTTGGAAAGCGAGCTGCCCGACCCGGTCGCGTCAGCGGCGCGGAGCGCTAAGGGATCCCGCTGGTCATCCACGCGCTTTGCCTTCGCCACCACAGCCCTAGCGGTTTCTGAAGCTCCCTATCCGGATCAGGGTCGCCAGATTACCCAAATGGGCAAGCTGTTTTGGCAGTGGTATTGAGGGAGGGTCAGACTATCCAGGGATCCCGGCAGTTGGCGTGGATGTATTTGGCCAGGTAGACCTGGTTGCCTGTTTCATTCCACTCCACAAAGTCGAAGATTTGGGTGAGCAGCAGCATTCCTCGGCCCGACTCTTCGGTTTCCAAGATGTTATGTTGGCATCGGTGGAGCTTCTCTTGGGGACAAAAGCCGGGCCCTTGATCTCGCACCAGCCATTGGTAAAAGGGCTCCGAGCTGGCGTACTCGATGATCACCTTCTTGTTGGGGTCGAGGCCGTTGCCGTGGCGGACGGCATTGATGATTGCTTCCTGTAGGCCCAAACGTATTTCCGCTCTCCAGGCAGGAGGGACTTTTGAGATCAAGAGATCGAGGACAGGCTGAGTGTAGAGGGTGGAGGGAAAGCTGATAACGCTCCAGGAGCAGTGGGCGGGTTTGAGGGAAAGGGCAATCACGGAGGCAGTCTTCCCTGGGGCACGGCACTCTGACCCCATTCTAGCAATCCCATCGGGGTCAACCCCAGCAGAGGTGCGGCAGGAGCTCGGCAAGGGGACTTTTGCCGTACCATCTTGAGTGGTAAGTCTCTTCGCGGTTTTATGGCGATCAAGGTTGGAAATAAGGTCAAAGTTCGCTCTGTCCAGGATCGCGGACAAGAAAACCTCAGCGCTCTGGTGGGCAAAGAGGCTGTGGTGCTGGCACGGCGTGTGGTCGATGGCAGCGGTGTCGGCTACATTCTGGAGTTTCCCGATCGCTCTCGACATTGGTTTTTCGAGAGTGAACTGGAGGTGCTCTAAGCCCCTGTCTGTGTTCTGTTGTCTAGAGGGTCGGTTGGTGGCTTCTCCTCCTCATTTGACTCGCCGTTTGCTGGCCCGCCAGATGGCCGCGCAGGTGGATGGCCTGACCGTGGAAATGGCTGCTGCTGCTCTGGAGGCTATGCTGGACAGCATTAGCCAATGCCTGGCCCAGGGGGGATCCGTGCGGCTGGCTCGCTTTGGCACGTTCTCGCTGCGCCATCGTCCCGCCCGGCAAACCTATCATCCGCGCACCAAGGCCCCTGTTCACATCCCGGCTGCCGATGTGCCTCATTTTGTTCCCAGCCCTGAGCTGGGGCGTCCAGCTGGGGTTCGGGTGTCCAAGTCTGAGTCCGCGGGATCCGTGTAGGGTAGCTGCAGAATGACCGTCCTGCTGTGGTTTCGCACCGACTTGCGCCTGCTGGATCACCAGCCGCTGACGCGGGCCTGCCAACAGGGATCCCCTTTGATCCCCTTGTATTGCTTGGATCCCCGCCAGTTCGGCGAGACTTCCCTTGGGCTCCGCCCCAGAACCGGCCCTTTCCGCGGTCAGTTTTTGCTGGAGAGTTTGGCGGATTTGCGGCAGCAGTTGCGGTCGCGCGGCTCGGATTTGGTGATCCGCCAGGGACAGCCAGAACAGGTGATCCCCACCTTGGCACAGGAGTGGGGGGTCGAGGCGGTCTATGCCCATGAAGAGGTGGGCACCGAGGAGAAGGAGGTGGCGGCTGCTGTTGAGCGGGCTTTGCGGTCTCTGGGGATCCGGCTGCAGGTTGATTGGGGCCATACCCTCTATCACCCTGAGGATCTCCCCTTTTGTCTCTCGCAACTGCCGGAGCTGTTCACCCGCTTTCGAAAGCAAGTCGAGGGGAGCACCCCCATCCGGGATCCCTTGCCCATTCCCTCGATCCCCCCCCTGCCATCGGGTTTGGATCCCGGCCCTCTGCCCACCCTGGCCTCGCTGGGGCTATCTTCACCTGCTAGGGATCCACGGGCCCGCTTCACCTACCTTGGCGGCAGCACTGCTGCCCATGCCCGCCTGCAAACCTACTTTTGGGATCTGGATCGGCTGCGCATCTACAAAGAAACCCGCAACGGCATGTTGGATCCCGACGATAGCTCCCGGCTTTCTGCTTGGTTGGCGCTGGGCTGTATCTCGGCCCGCACCGTCTATGCCGAGGTCAAGCGTTACGAGCAGGAGCGGGTGCGCAATGAGTCCACCTACTGGCTGGTGTTTGAGCTGCTGTGGCGGGATTATTTTCGGTTTATCTTGGCCAAGCACGGCGCCAAACTGTTCCGTCCTTCTGGGATCCAAGGGATCCCTATCCCTTGGCAGCAGGATTGGCCGCGCTTCCAGGCTTGGTGTCGGGGTGAGACGGGCTACCCCTTGGTGGATGCCAACATGCGGGAGCTGGCGGCTACTGGGTTTATGTCCAACCGGGGACGGCAGAATGTGGCCAGCTTTTTGACAAAAAACCTGGGCATCGACTGGCGCATGGGCGCTGAGTGGTTTGAGTCGTTGCTCATCGACTACGACGTGGCCAGCAACTACGGCAATTGGAACTACACCGCCGGCGTAGGGAATGATGCCCGTGGCTTCCGCTACTTCCATATCCCCAAACAATCTCGCGAGTACGATCCCAAAGGAGACTATCTGCGCCACTGGTTGCCGGAATTGGCCGGGATCCCGGGGGATAAAATCCACGAGCCCTATCGCCTCACTGCTGCCGAGCAGAAGCAATTTGGAGTCCGATTGGGGGTGGACTACCCTCGCCCACTGGTGGATTTGGAGAAGTCTCTCGCGGCCAACCGACGGGTTTATGAAGCTGCCCTGGCCTGCCGATAGGCATTGCCTTGTCTGGGGCTTCTTCCCGAGAGGGGGCTGAGGGGATTTTCTGAGGCGCAGTTCCGGCCCAAGAGTGCTATTCTAGTTAAGCACTATCCTGGCTCAGTAGCTCAGCGGTAGAGCAGGGGACTCATAAGCCCTTGGTCGCGTGTTCAAATCACGCCTGAGCCATCCACGTCAAACTTTTTTCAGAGGCTTCCCGGCCTGGCGGATACCCTAACTGGCTTGCAGCAGAGGGTTGGCGTAAAGTTATGGGTGGAACCTACTTCGGTTTGGGATCCCTGTCTTCACATCGGTTCTACAAATGGCCGTTCCCGATTATCAGAGCTTGATGTTGCCACTTCTCCAGTTTGCAGCACGTAAAGAAACCGAAATATCAACCAGCGAAGCTGTTGAAGTTCTGGCAAAGGAACTGGGCCTCACAGAGGACGATCTCAGGGAGATGCTGCCGAGCGGTGTACAGCCAACCTTTGTCAATCGCGTCGGCTGGGCTGCAACTTATATGAAAAAGGCAGGGCTGCTGGAAACAACGCGCAGAGGATTCTACCAAATTACTGACCGCGGAAGAGATCTTCTTGAAAAACAGCCCAAAACCATCAATGTAGAGTTACTCAGGCAATATCCTGAATTCCGAGAATTTGAGGGGCCCAAAGACACAAGAAGCAGCAACAAGGCAAGCAAACAAAAAGCTTTATCAGAGACTTCGGCAGCGACACCATTAGAGCAGTTAGAAGCTGCATATGAAAGTCTCCGTGACAAACTGGCTGATGAACTGCTTGCCAAGCTAAAGAAAGTATCGCCCGCCTTCTTCGAAAAGGTTGTTGTGGAGCTGCTGGTTAAAATGGGCTACGGAGGCTCACGGGCAGATGCAGGCAAAGCAATTGGCAAGAGTGGCGATGGTGGAATTGATGGGATCATCAAAGAGGACAAACTCGGTCTTGATGTTGTGTATATTCAGGCAAAGCGTTGGGATAGCAATCCGGTAGGTCGTCCTGATGTCATGCAGTTTGTGGGTGCTTTACAGGCTCAAAGAGCAAACAAGGGTATTTTTATCACTACCTCCAGGTTTACTGAAGACGCTAGCAGCTACGTTTCGCAGATCGGCAGTAAGATTGTTTTGATTGACGGCGAACAACTAACAAATCTAATGATTGAGCACGACGTTGGCGTATCTACAGTTTCATTGTATCCGGTAAAGAAGATTGATAGTGATTATTTTGAAGAGAGCATCTGACAACCGCATCAGCTCAGACTGTCAATTGGCCACAGCGAAATTGTCATTTGCCTAGGTGGAATGTTAACTATGAAAACGCCCAACTGAAAGAGGGAGATACGCCATGAGGGAAAGACGAGATCCTCACTGGGGGCTCTCCTGCTCGGGGTAAAAGTCGGGATCCATCACCTGATCCAATGTGTAGGGACAGTGGGCAGGCAGATCGTCCAGAGATAGGGGCGTTTCTTTAACCACCAGCAGGACGCTCTTTTGATAAGCTTTATTCATTGCTTCAACCAGATAAGACTTAAGGCTGGGATTATCCGCAATTAACTCCTGCACCTCTTGCCGCTGTTCGATGATTGTGGCTGTCCAACTTTTGCTTCGTTGTTGAGGCTGAAACTGCCACTTTAGCAAATGGCCCACCAGGATCCCTAGCCGATTCACCAATTCGCGGCGTTCTTGCCTGCCCAAAGTCTCAATCTCCTCCACCAAGTTGGGAATATCCAATCGATCCCACTGCCCCGATCTCAGCAGTGCGGCTTGCTCTTGCGTCCAGGCATAAAAGTCGCAGTCGTAAAGCGCCATGATCCATTCCTAACAGGACACCGGCCAAAGATAAGTCAATCCTACCGGTTCCAGCCGTTGAGCTTCGACCTCATAAGTTTATCGAGTCCTCAAACTCTGTAGCTACAAAGCCTCGGATCTGTGGCAGCGTTGGATCCCAATGGGGCCTGACCCTGAACAATATGAGGTTTCAACAGGTCTGGAGCGCTTGATCACGGCCCAGGATCCAGGCGATAAGGGGGGGATCCCTGTGGTCAAGATAATACCGGACGGTTTGGGTCAGGTCGATCTCCAAGATGCTGGTGATCATCCTGTGCATGAGCTCCAGATGGATCCGGTCGTCCTAGGTAAGCAGAGCATACCTGCCATGGAGGCTGTTGTTGAGAGCGGCCAAGGCTGTTTGGGGTGGCAGTAGCCATTCAAAGGGAGGCTTGAGGCAGGCATCCCACAGCAAGCGGAGTCGGGCCTCGGTGATGTGTAGAGGAGAATATGTTTTTGAAGGGATCCCTTTCAGCTCTCTCCCTCTGTTTTTTTCCGCGAGCGAGTTGAGGTCGCTTTCTTCGCGCCAGCGGATGCCGCAGATCTCTTGGATGATTTCTTCAGAGTAGGGGGCAACGCTGTAGGAGTTACGAAAAATACTTCCGATAGGGCATCCAGTTTTTTGCCTCGCGTAATTTTGCACCCAAGCTTGGTTATGGGGGTTAAGTCCTGCCACCAACTTCTATCCGCGTCTGCAATCCGGGCAGCTGCAATGGTTACATCGACTCCCTTGAGGGGACTGCTGGGTTGCTCGGCTAGGTATCTTAGCGCAGCCAAGATAGTCTCTCTCGATGTATTGGTCAAATTTACCTTCGGAACAATTTCTTTGGCGAGAATCTGGGCCTGCTTAACCTGCTCTGGATCAGGATCGACAACGATACACCATAGCCTTTCCAGTCCCGCTTCTTGAGCAACTGCATAGACAAAATGGTTACCAATGGCCTTGTACTGATAGTCGCCAGCCTCGACCACCAGCAGAGGAACCCAGTTGTGTCCTCCTGTCGCCCTTAGCTGATCTGCGGCTGCGGCAACAAGGAAGGAGGGAGCAGAAAACCCATCGGCGGGCGTAATGCTCTCAAGGGGTAAGTTAACCAATCTACCTAGATCTGAAAACTCACTCATCGATAAAGTACTCACGGGCAAGACTCTGGTAGTATTCTAAAACTCTCCGATTAAAGACGGCAGGCCTTCGATCAAAGCTTGCAGAGGATATCACTGCATAGTCAGGTATCCTAAAAATGCTTTTGTTTTCATTACCTCTCTTAAAATGCGGCCAGAAATATGGAAGTAGGTTCATGCTTCTCTCTTGGCTGACAATTTTTTCTATCTCATCATTTGCTCGTTTAATAGTGTTTTCGCTTTCTGAGGGGACGCCATTGAAAAAGATAGGCAAAGTCCTGGGGCCACCATCCTGTCGTGACCTAGCAGTTTCTGGAACAAATCTGGTGATTACTCTAGCAGCATTATTCAGGGAAGACAGATCGTCGGGGCGGGTAGGTATCAAAATAACATCGGCAGCAAAAACACCACTCTGGCTAAAGTAAAGCCATTGAGTTGGGCAGTCAATTAGGATGTAATCATACTCATTGCGAAGAGGGGCAATCAGATCGCGAAGGCGCCGAGTTCCCTTCTGGATATATGCTACCGCCTGGCTATCAGTTAACGTTTCCAGTTCAGGGTCTCTTGGGATGATGTCAAAGATGGAAACTATACTCTGTTTGCCTTGTCTAACTGTCTTGAGTCTGTATGTTTGGACAACGGAATGAACATCTATTTTGGGATCCTTTAAGCACTGCGTCAGTGTAATTTTTCCAGTAGTAACTCCCAAGCTTCTTGTCAGATCTCCTTGGGAATCAAAGTCAACAACTAAGACTTTCTTTCTCTTTGTTGCTAGTGCTGCTGCAAGGTTAATAACTGTTGTTGTTTTGCCTACGCCCCCTTTATTGTTATACACGCATACAGTCAGAGCGCGCTCATAGTTTTCTATCTTGTCTCGCAAGTTACGCACTATGCTCTCAATGTTATCTGAGCTAATATCAAGGTTTGCTGTAGCGGGGTGAACGACTTTTCCGTGCTTCCTCCAAAGCTGGATGTTATTTGCATTGGTGATAATTCCCCATTTTGCAGATTTGCAGTCCTTGGCAAGCAAGTAACTTTCTATCTGACAAACTGCATCTCTATAGCAAGATCCTTCTCTGAGATTAACTGCTCTAGATTTTGCCTCCAAAAGCAAGTAGGGATTCTTCGGGGATCTAAAGAAAATATCTTCAGGATCTCCGTTCTTTCTTGCTGCGAGATCGACCTGGCCGCAACCTGTCTCGAATTCTTCTCTAATTTCCGAGTCGTCAAAGCCAAGCGCCTGCAGGAGAGGAGAAGCAAAGTGTTGGACAACAACTCGCTCTACCCTCTCGGTGGGAGACATCCTCTCAAGCTTCTCTCGGAGATATCTAGCCGCAGTCATAGGAAAAAATAAGGTGGACAATGCTAACCAAGCTAAAAGCTCGCCCTCAGCATAGCAGTTGCTTGGCTCGTTCTGACAGTGCCTGAGCTGTCAGGCCGTTGTAGTCCATCAATTCGGCGGGGGTGGCGGTGGTTTCGCCGCGTTTCCAGGCAAAAATGTCGCGCGGGCCAGTGTAGCGCAATGTCAGAGGCTCCAACATCAGGCTGGATCCGCCGGTTACGCCAATAAGGGCCTCGCCGGCAAACCAAGCGGCAAATTCTTGGTCGGACATGAATTCCCCATCTGGCTGAGCACAGGTGGACCAGGCCACGTCGCCGGGGCGATACAGACGGCGGGGGTTAATCACCGAGACGATTTTGCAGCCGATCCCTTGGGCTTGGAGCTGTTCAGCCGCCTCGAACACGGGCAGGAGAATCATATCCCCCACCACGGCAAAGACCACGGTGCGGGATCCAGGAAACTCCTGAAGGACGATGCAGCCCTGCTCTACTGCTTGGCGAGCTTGTTCTAGGGTGGTGCGGATGGGCAGGGGGGTTTTGCTGGCGATGATAGGGATCCCTTTGTTGCAGGTGGATAGGGCCCATTCGTAGGCAGCTTGGGCACAGTTGGCATCCGGCGGGAAGAGGGGAAAGATGTTGCCGTTGCGCATCATGGCCGCCAGGTAGGCTTCAATTTCCGGGCGTTGGTGGGTCCAGCCGTTGCGCCCCTGTTCCAGAGCGCCGGCAGTGAAGAGGGCAATGGCCGAGGGGGTGGGCCGGCGCAGCTCCGCCATGGCTTGGGTTACTGTCTGCCAGATGGGTAGGCCGTTGACGGCAAAGGACTCGTAGGAGCACCACAGGGAGCGTCCGCCGAAGAGCGCCAGGCCCGCCGTCAGTCCTGCGCAGGCATCTTCGCTCAGGGGCTCATAGACTTGTCCTTGGGGCTGTTGGTTGTAGAGGGGATCCACCGTGGGGTGAATCACCTTGAGACCTTGGTTCACATTGGCGATGCCGGAAGCTTCGTTGCCGTCGGCATTGGCCACCAAAAAGTCGGGATCTTTCTGCCCCACCTGCACCACCAGGGATCCGATGGCCGTGGTGGAAACCTGCTTGTCCCCCAGGGGAAACTCCGTTAGGTTTAGGGATCCCAGAGGTGGAAGGGGCCGAACGAACTCTGTAACCGCCACTTTGGCGGCTGGCCCCCCGGCGGCCCGCTCGCAGTTCTGTCGCACCAGGGCCCAAGCTGCCGGGTGTAAAGCCCGCGCCCGCAGAGCCGCCACAATGTCCGGGTGATCCAGAGTGTGGTGGCCGTAGAGGTTGTGGGACTTGGATCCCTTGGCATGTACCCCAGCCCCCTTCAGTTGCTTGAGGATGAAAACCGTTAATTGTCCGCTCAGGGCTGATTGGATGGCTCGCTCCATTTCGATCAGCACCCTTTGGGCAAAGGCAAGGCGGGCTTCTAGGGAAAACTGAGTGCTGTCGACGTAAGGGCCAGGCTGTTGGGCATCGTCAAAGTCCTTGGCATCCACCAACACCACTTCCTCAAAGCCGTTGCCCCGCCAATACTCGATCATCTGGGCGTTGCTGGCGGTGGAGATCATGCTGTGGTGCTCTTGGCTGTAGCCGTTCCAGACCAGCACCGGCAGGAAGTTGGTGCGCTGCGGGAAAGCCGTGTGGAAGTGAATCATGGAGCTCATCACATAGGGCTCTCCCAGGCCGCCATCCCCAATCGTGACCGGGAAGAGGCGATCCGGGTAGAGTAATGCCCCCGCCATGGCAAAGTGCTGCCCCTGCCCCAGCGGCCCAGCCGGCGCCAGCAGCCCGGGAATGTAGCCAGAGAGGTGACCCAACAGCCCTTCCCGCTCTCGAAAACGGGCCCGTAGGTCGGAGACGGTGTGGATGCCCATCTCGGCCAGGGATCCATCCAAAAACATGGCCGCGTAAAAGCCCGGCGCGTGGTGCCCAACTTCGGTGGGGATGTTCTTCTGGCCCAGGTACACCAGAGCGGCATAGGCTTCTGCTTGGCTGGCAAATCCCCCTGGGTGGCCTGAGGCTTTGCTGGCGGTCATTTGCAGGGTGAGGTAGCGCAAGGCATCGGCATAGAGCAAGGTTTGGTAGGCGGCCATACGACTGCCGGGATCCCTCAGTTTCCCGGTGCCGGCATCCACTGCAGGGGCCTGGCCCAGGCGGTCAAATTCCGGCCAGGGATCCCCGAAGTACTGGATCCCTTCGCAAAAGGCGGGGACTTGGGCAGTTGCCTCCTGAGCCAGTGTCATCGGTTCAGCCTCACGCTTGTTGGGTTATTCACACTCACTGTAAACCCGATAACGCTTTTTGGATGTTCTGAGCAGAACTCGTCCAGCCGACGATGCCCCCTTGCGCCCGGATCATCTCCAGGGTGGCTTGCTTGAACTCTGGGAAGTAGCTGGCGGTGCAATCTTCCACCAGCAGGCACTCATAGCCGCGGTCATTGGCCTCGCGCATTGTGGTTTGCACGCAGACTTCTGTGGTTACTCCGCTGAACAGCAGGTGGGTGATGCCGCGCTTTTGCAAGATTTCTTGCAGCTCGGTGGCGTAGAAAGCCCCTTTGCCGGGTTTGGGGATGACGATCTCTCCCGCAAGCGGAGCAAGCTCAGGGATGATGGCGTTGCCCGGCTCTCCCCGAATCAAAATCCGCCCCATAGGGCCTTCGTCCCCAATGGTCAGGGATCCCTTGCCGCGTTTGCGCTTGCTGGGCGGGCAATCGGAGAGATCTGGCTGATGACCCTCTAGGGTGTGAATGATGGTTAGGCCCTTCTGACGACAAAAGTCCAGCAGCCCCTTCAGGGTGGGCACAATGGATCCCAGTTGGGTGACATCATTGCCCAGCATCTCCCCAAAGCCGCCTGGTTCCAGGAAATCTCGCTGCATATCGATGATCACCAGGGCCAACTGAGACAGGCTGGGAACTTCATACTCGTAGGGCAGGGCTGGGATCCGAAACATAGAGACCCCCAGTTCGGATCAATGCTGGGGCGGGGATCCTGCCTCGGCCAGGCCGATTTCCCTCAACCGCTGGGCCAAGTATTCTCCGGCAGTCAGGGAAGGGAACCGAGGGATCCCGCCGGTGCGGGCCACACAAGTCGGCAAGGGCGTGAGATCCACCTCTGGCCGCGGATGCACAAAGAAGGGAATGGAAAAGCGGCATTCTTGAGGGTTGTCGGGGTTGGTCACCCGATGGGTGGTGCTGCGCAACAGGCCATTGGTGAGGTTTTGCAGCATATCCCCAGCATCGACAATGATCTGACCGGGCAGAGCCGAAATGGGCAGCCAAGATCCATCTCGTTGCAGAAGTTCTAGCCCTGGCGCGGTGGCTTCACACAAGAGCGTGATCAAGTTGATGTCTTCATGGGCTGCAGCTCGTAAACTCTGGGGAGGGGCTTCAGCGGGAAGGGGCGGATAGTGAATCACCCGCAAGAGATTGGCTCCTCCTTCCGCCGCTTTGGGCAGGTATTCGGCAGGCTCCCCCAGATACAGAGAGATTGCTTGCAACAGTCCCTGGGCACAGGTTTCCAATTGGGCGAACAGCTCTACCATCACCCTGCGAAACTGGGGCACCTCCCGAGGCCAAATGTTGGCAGGAAGGTGGGGATCCCCTTCGCGCCCGATGTGCCAAAACTCTTTCAAGTCAGGGTAGGGATGATCTTTGGCGTGTTCTTTGCCAAAGGGGGTGTACCCTCGTTGCCCCAGCAGGGCCGGATCCTCATAGGCTCTCTTGGTTGGCTCTGGCAAAAGAAAAACGGCTTCTGCGGCTTCATAGGCTTCCCGGATCAATTCCGGCGATAGGCCATGGTTAACCAAGGCAAAAAAGCCAATCTGCTGCAGGGCTTCCCCCACCTGGCGGACAAACTGCTCCCGCTCACCTGCCGTTCCTTTCTGAAAGGCGGCAAAATCGACAACCGGCAGAGTCTGGCGTTGGGGAGTGGTTACCACGGCAAAAGTCGTCTCTGGTGGAAAGTCAACACTTTCTCAGGCAGCGGGCTTGGTACCCTATGCTATCCTTCCTAAGAAGCCAAGGGGAGAGTTCTGAATCGAAGACGGTCTGTTCGGGGTTCATCTACAATATCTATCTACAATATCTAGAGTCTAAAGCTGCTCAGCTACTTGCCTTCCCACAAGATGCAGGTAGAATCCTGCCGGACAGCCTCTGTCCCTTTTGTCTGGAGATTGCACCTTGTAGTGGCCTGTGCCCTTTTTGGAAGGCTGTGATAAAGTCGATAGAAGCAAAGCTATGGATTGATTTTGCCTTGAGAGCAGTCTGAGCCCTGGGTAGGCGGAATGGAGCGAGTTGTTCTGTTGTTGCACTGGGTTAACTGGATAAAGCAGGGCAGGCTACTTCTCTCTTTTTTAGCTGATTAAAGTTTTTGTAAAGTTACGGATCCCTGTTGCTTGTCAACCATAACCGCGCCTAGAATTGCCGAGGACTGATGTTTTCGGAGATAGTTTGCAGACACTGTTGATGTTGCTTTCCTTTTGCCTACTCTCAATCTGTTGACCTTTCGAGACCGACTGCTCTATGACAGACACTCATCCCTGTGCCCCCTGTATTGTGAATACGGGAACTCTGGTCAATAAGCGGGATATTTACCGACTCCTATCCGATTTGGCCCGTGTTCGCTACTTCGATATCGTCGATGGCTCAGTGCGGAAGCAAGGGGAAGGCTGCGTGGTGGATGTTTTTCAGGATCCCACTGCTGCCACACTGGTGGTAAACCGTAGCCTCTACTTAAATGTGAACAGCTTTGACTATGCCTGTCTGCGGGATCCCGCTTCAGAAGAAGAGATGGCCAACCTGGGCAAGGAGCAGCCGGGCGTGGTTATCGATTTGGTTCAAGACGGACGCATTCTGCGCTTGGTTCCCCTGGTGGAGCCGCGCTCGGATCCCGAGGAGCTCTTGGGGGATAGCCAGGCGTTGCGGGCAGCGGTGGACGTTTTGGCTGCAGGCTGGGGCATAGAAGAAGAAGGATCTTCTGACTCTTTGGATTGTTAGATTGAGGGCTTCCGACCTGAAGATATAGACCTCCAAACCCACCTCTTCCCGGCCTTGAAGTTGGCCGGTGCGGTGTGACGCAAATCATGCTCAGGAGGAGGGTCGCAACCGGTATGATCCAACTGGGCCGTGAGGCTCTTTGCGTTTGGGGGTGGTGTGAAGGTTTTTTCGGGGCAGCGACAGCTTCTGGGGAAAGTATGGGGTCTGCGTCTGCTTGGATCCCTGGTGGCTGTGCTTCTGGTACTGGTGCTCAAGGCTTGCGGCGGAAGTGGTGGTTCCTCTTCTGTAGGTGTCATTCCCACTCCCATTCCAACCCTCATTCCCACCTCTACTCCAACTGTTGTTCTCACCCCTACTCCGACTGTCATTCCTGCCCCTTTGCCCTCGCCAACGACTGCGCCTGCTTCCCAGTTCACCATTGACGTTCGCTTTCCCGACAACAGTCTCACCCCCACCCAGCAGTCGATCGTCCGCAATGCCGCTCTGCGCTGGCAACAGATCATCGTTGGTGACCAGCCGGATCTGCCCCCCACCACCATTCGGGCCGACGAATGCGATCGAGGGTTTCCCAGCACGCCACTCAATTTCCCCATCGACGATCTGCTGGTGGAGGTGCGGGCCAGAAACCTCGGCAACGAGCGAATTTTGGGGGGAGCTGCTCCCTGTTTTGTGCGGGCCTCTAACGGTCTGCCTTTCTACTCCGTCATTTTGTTCAACAGCCAAAACCTATCGGCTTTGGAAGAGCGAGGGGATCTGCCCATTACTGCCCTGCACGAGTTGGGCCATGCCTTGGGCTTCTTGCCCATCGTCTGGGATCCCAAGGGGCTAACGGTGGGCTTGGTGGGACGGGATCAGCCTACGCCCCCTGGCTATGATCCCCGCTTTATCGGCCCCAGGGCGGTCAGCGCCTTCGCCACGCTGGGAGGAAACGCGCCCTCTGTTCCTTTAGAAAACGAGTTTGGGGAGGGATCCCGAGATTCCCATTGGCGGGAGAGCGTCTTGGGCCGCGAGCTGATGACCAGCCGCATCGACCGGGGGGTAGCCAACCCCTTGAGCATTCTCACGGTGGGAGCAATGGCAGATATCGGCTATGAGGTGAATCCAGCAGCGGCGGATGGCTTTGCTTTGGGGCGCAGTAGAGGGATCCCTCAGCCTTTGGAACTGCAGGAGCTGGAGTTGATCCTGCCCCTACAGCAATTTGACGCCGAGGGCAGGCGGGTGGGGGATCCCCAGGCCTAAGAAAAGGAGTATATCTACTCATGGCCAAGAGGCTACCTTTTAACAATAATGAAGGTCGAGTTGTATAACTTCACAACATCGACATAACATCGACAAGTTCTCAACATCGACAAGTTCTCACCTCATCTCTTTGCAATTAGCTATGGGTATCCTCAAGAAGCTTTTCGGCGGCCTGTTCTCCTTTTTCGGCATTCTCTTCGGCGGCTTGGTGGATTTTGTTACCGGGCCTTTTCGTTCTGCACCGGCTTCCCCCAGCTCTGCTCCTACGGCTACAGCAACTGCTCCTGCCAACAAGCCCAAGGTGGTGGTGGAGAAGCCTTTTGTGCCCAATGAGATCTCGGCTCCGCGTCCTAACCGTCGCCCTGGCCCGGCTTTGGATGTGTTCCGGGCTATGGTTCAGGAGATCCCTTCGGCGCGAGCTTAGTCTGCCCATCTTCGGGAGCAGCCCGTAAGATGGAGGTGAAACGCTGGAGACTGCTCTCTATGTCCGATCTCTCTTTCTCAGAACAAGAACGGCTGAAACAGCTTGAGCGTGAACTGGAGCAGGCGGCTGCAGCCTCTCGGGAGTCGGGAACATCCGTTGCGTCTCGGGGGAAAAGTGCCGTTCGAGCTTGGATTGAGACTTGGGGGCGTCCACTGGTGACGGTCTTCGCCATTCTGGGCTGTATTCTTCTGGTTGGGCTGTTCTTCCGGGTTTTCGGCACCGTTCTCAGGTGGGCGGTGGTGGCGGGGTTGGGCTATCTGCTCTATGCCTGGGTGGTGGCACCGCGGCTGGGCCTTCCCACCGGAGCTAAGTCGAAGCCAGAGGACAGCAATCTCGACAGCTTTTGATGCCTAGGGATCCCTGGCGAGCCTATGTTTACTTGGCGGCGGCCATCTTGGGCTGGGCCACGGCTGCCAGCGCTTTTAAGTTTGGGTTGCGGTACCTGTCGCCGACGGTCTTGCTGATTTTTTCGGCATTGAGCTCTTGCTTGATCCTGGGGATCGTTTTGGTGGTTACAGGGCGGGCGAGGTTGATCGGCAGGCAGAAGGGATCCCAAATCCGCCTGTCGGCCCTTCAGGGGCTGCTCAACCCCTTCGGCTACTATGGGGTGTTGTTCCAGGCTTATGACCGTCTGTCGGCTCAGGCGGCGATGGCTCTGAATTACACTTGGCCGCTGGTGCTGGCTCTTCTGGCGGTGCCGCTGCTGGGAGAGCGCTTCCGTTGGCGGCTGGTGTTGGCCTTGGGGGTGAGCCTGCTGGGGGTGGTGCTGGTGGCTACGGGGGGATCCTGGGGCACCTTGCAGGCGGGGGATCCCTGGGGGGTCCTGCTGGCGGTGGGCAGCTCTGGAATCTGGGCGCTCTACTGGCTGCTCAATGTGCGGGATGGGCGAGATGCGGTGCTGAAGCTGTTTATGGGGTTTCTCTTCGGCAGCCTCTATGGCCTGCTACTGCTGCCGTTTCAGGAGGTCTCTTGGACAGTTGCGGGGCTGGGTTGGGCGGCTTACATTGGTCTGGCGGAGATGGGCCTGACTTTTGTATTTTGGCTGCGGGCTCTGGAGTTGGCGGGCCATCGGGGATCCCTGGCCAACTGGGTGTATGTGACGCCCTTTTTGTCGTTGGGGTTGATTGCGGTGCTGTTGGGCGAGAGGATTGCGCTGGGATCCGTGCTGGGCCTGGGTCTGATTTTGGCCAGCAATCTGTGGGGATCCCATAGGGAAAAGCCCCCCGCGGATCCTGTTCTGTCCTGAGGCGGTTGCGTTCGCGCCAGCGGGACGGAGTCCTATCGCGTTAGCGGTGCAGAGCACAATGAATCCCGTTCCTCTGTATGTGGCGGCAACAGCTCACGGGTTTGGGCACGTTACCCGTCTGGCGGCGGTCGTGAATGCTTTGCTGCGGCGGGATCCCCATGTTCTGCCCATCTTTGTTACGCCGGCTCCCCGCTGGCTCCTGGAGCGTTACGTAGAGGGGAAGTTTCTCCATCGACCGCGGGCGTTGGATGTGGGGGTGGTGCAGCCGGATGGGCTACAGGCCGATCTGCCGACTACGTTGGCCGCCCTCAAGGCGTTCAAAGCCAGCGCTGCGGAGCTTATTCGGGAAGAAGCGGATTTCATTCGAGCCCAGGGGGTGCCTTTGGTGTTGGCGGATGTGCCGCCCATTGCTGTAGCCATTGCCCAGGCTGCTGGGATCCCCTGCTGGATGGCCAGTAATTTTGGCTGGGATTTCATCTATCAGGAGTATGGCCCGGAGTTTCAACCGTTTGTGGCCTGGATCCAGGAGCTCTACGGGCAGTGCGACCTTCTATTTCGCCTGCCTTTTAGCGAGAGCATGGTCGCGTCAGCGGTGCGGAGCACTAGCGCTTTTCCGCGTCAGCAGGAGGTGGGGCTGACGGGATCGGATCCCCGCTACGGGCCGGAGGAGGTTGCCGCCCAGTTGGGGTTACACCCGGAGCAACCCAGGGCTTTGTTTACCTTTGGCGGGCTGGGGGTGCAGGGGTTTCCTTACGAGCGGCTCCAAGATTTTCCCGACTGGCAGTTTCTCACGTTTGATCGGGAGGCTCCTCCCTTGCCCAACTTGCGGGTTTTGGATGGGCAGGTGTGGCGACCGGTGGATGTGATGCCCCTCTGCCGCTGGGTGGTGTCCAAGCCGGGCTATGGCACTTTGGCAGAGGCCCTGCGCAGCCGCACACCTATGGCCTGTGTTACCCGCTCTGGGTTTGCCGAGTCGCCGTTGCTGGTTGAGGGTCTGCAGCGCTACGGCTGGCATCGCATCCTCTCCCCAGAGGAGTTCTTTCAGGGATCCTGGGACTTTTTGCAGGATCCCGCCCACCCGCCCCAGAGGCCGGATGGGTTGGATCTCCAGGGGAATGAAACCCTGGCTGCGGCCTTAGAGGCATTCCTGCGGGGGAGGGATCGCGGGTAGGATAGGGGGCAGCTTTCTGCAGCGGATCCCTTCACGGTAGCGGTGTGGAGCCCTATGGCCAGCAGCTCGTTCGGGTCAGCGGTGCGGAGCACTGCGGAATCTTTGCGGCAACTGTACGAAGAACTGCCCTACCCCAATGTTTCCATTGAGGCCTCGGGCCGCAACGCCATTGACGGGTTGTACCGCCTAAGTTTGACCACCGCCCAATACGCCCGCACCCGCGCCATTGTGCCCAGCGAAGGCGCTCTCATTTTGAATGCTGGCTGCGGCTCGGGCTGGGAAACGTTGATCCTGGCGGAGGCCAATCCAGGGGCGCGGCTGGTGGTGTGCGACCTGTCAGCAGAATCGGTACGGGTGACGGAGCGACGCTTGCGCTACCACGGCTTCGGGGAGGTGGAGCTCCATGTTCTCAACCTATTGGACATCGAACAGTTGGGGCTGGAATTTGATTTCATCAGCCTCAACGATGTGCTCTATCTGCTGGACAATCCGGTGGCGGGGCTAAAAGCCCTCAAGCGGGTTCTCAAACCTGACGGGATCCTGCGGGCCAACCTGCACCACGCCTACCAGCGGGAGGTGATCTTTCGCCTACAAGAGGCGTTTCGGCTGCTGGGGCTGTTTGATCTACCCACTCCTGAGGCCTGTCAGCGGGTACGGGAATTCATGGCCAGTTTGGCCTCGGACGAAATGCGGGCAGCCCTGCGCTGGAACCCTGAGATCTACAAAGACGACACCAACATCCGGGCCAACTACCTCTTGCCAGGAGACAAGGGCTTCCTGATCCCCGACCTGATGCGCATGCTCGAGGAAGCTGAGCTGGGCCTGGTTTGTCTGGTGGACTATGCCGACTGGGATCCGGCGCTTTTGTTCAAGGAGAGGGCCATGCCCCCCTGGTTGCAAGCTGAGTTGGACAAGCTCTCGCCTGCGGATCAAAATCACTTTTATGAGCTGATCTACCCCAACCATCGCCTCATTGACTTTTGGGCGGAACACCCCGGCTCTTCCTTGGTCTTGCCCTGGAGCGACGCCGATTGGCTGGGGGGCAGGGTGCAGCTTAACCCCATCCTGACCGACAACGTCGAATTTCGCCAAAACTTCGCCAAAGCCTACGAGAAGAAGCTGGAGTTTGCCATGAATTGGCCGGGGGCTAGCTATGGACGCCTAACCATTCCAGCTCCTCAGATGGCCTGGCTGGGATCCCTGTTGCAGGGGCCAACGCCGGTGAAGGCCATGATTGAGCAGGCAGCTCAGGTCAACACGTTAGAGCCGGAAGCGGCCCAGGAGGAGGTGCTCACCTACCTGGCAGGGCTGGAGTCGTTTTTGTTTGTGATGTTGGATCCTGCACCCGTTCCAGGAGAAGGAGTTTTTCCAATCGCTTGAGATCCCCGAGCCTTTCTCCCAAGGGTAGAGGGAAGCCAATGGGCCGGTTCACGGCAACTTGGAACGACTATTGAGGGATTGAGGCTCTGCCGGGCTGCAAGAACGGTCTTGGGCAGATGTCAGATGGGAAGAGATCCCTCTCTAGCGATCCACCAGGCGCAGCTCGAAGGTGAGGATGTTGGCGGCCAAAATCTCCAAAGCCCCGCCCTCGATAAGGTCGCGAGTGAGGGCAGCTCCGGAGCCACTTTGTTGGATCAATTCGCGGCTGCGGCGCACCGTCTCTTGTCGCTGGGGATCATCCACAACCACCTGCCGCTGATTGGACAGGCTGAGGCGATAGAAGTTGGGCAAATCTCCCCGGGTGGCATCAATGGCCAGATTGGTCTCTTCGGGGGCCACACGGAAGGGGGCGCGAGCGGTGAGCAGAGCCACCTGAATATCTTGATCCCGCCCATCGAGACCCTGCAGCTCGGAGATATCGATCTGGAAGTTGAGGGTATCGCGGTCGCGGGTGAGGCGATTGACCCGTACCTGGTTAAAGCCGACCGCAAACTCTCGTTCCGGCTCTCCAAACCGCTGGATGGTGGCCTGCAAGACCGACTCTTCGTTGAGGGGGGTAACCCGAATGAGGTAATCCCAGTCCCGCACAAAGGTGTACTCGTTGGGCCCCACACGGACGTTGGGATCCACCAAGTTGGCGGTGGGACCGGGGCTACCGGCCCGGCTGAGGGCCACCACGTACCAGTAGTTGGGGCTGATGGGCAAACCCAGGGTCATGCGTACTTCCAACACAGGCCGGGCCCAAGCTGCAACAGCCGTGAGAGCTGTTATGGCCATGGCCCCGAAGCAACTCCACAGCCAGCGCTGGAGAGGAAAATTAAGCTGCGGCGGGCGAGAGCAAGTGATGGCTGTAGTTCTCATTCAAGCCTTTTCAAGGGCAGTTGCCTGTCTGATACATTCACGCTGAACTCTCCTGAACATGGTTCAGGAAAGAAGCGATCGCATCCTGCCTATCTCTGAGCAGGA
>NZ_JANSIN010000019.1:0-42029 GCF_047462115.1 Synechococcus sp. R50.1
GTTTGGAAACAAACAGAATGCTATCGCTGCATAGTTGAACAGTGATGTTCAGCAGTGTTCAGCGTAAATGTATCAGAACAAGCTCTGCTCTGTAAACAAGCGTACACTCCAGGGGGCGGTGATGCCGTTGTAGAAAGCCAACCCCAAAACGGGCAGGCTGAGAAATCCATAGGCAATCTGGGCCAAAGGGATCCCGAGGGCATCGGGGATGAGGCTGTTGTCTCCCAGAGGGGCGATGAGCAGCAGCTTCTGCCAATGGTGGGGCTGTAGGCGGGCCGAGCGCAGCACAAACCCTGCCGAGAGGGAATTGGCAATGACGTGACACGGTCGCCCGATCACCTGCTGGACAAAATCCCCGATCATCTCGGCATAGAGGCTGCCGGTGTACTTCAAATCTGGACGTTCTGAGTTGCCCCACCCCAACAAATCCAGAGCATAGACTTGATGGTGCTGCCCCAGCTCCGCCATAATGGCACGAAACTCATAGCTGGAGGAGCCTGCCCCAATGCCGTGCACCAGCAACAACGGCTGGCCGGATCCCATGACCTTGTAAAACAGGCGATGACCCCGCCAGAAGTGATGCCTTTCCTCTCCCGGCAGCAGGCTCTGCAGAGGCTGAGTTTGGGAAGAGATCCAAGCGTTGAAAACGGCTAGAGCACCCAACCCGCCGACAGTAGTCCAGAGCCCGATCTTGAGAACTTGGCTCAGCTCTTTCATCCTCAGCAGCCCAGCTAGGGAACCTACTTTTTCTTAAGGCGGTAGGTGATGCGCCCTTTGTTGAGGTCATAGGGGCTCAGCTCCACCTTGACCCGGTCGCCGGGCAAGATCTTGATGTAGTTGCGGCGAATTTTGCCGGAGATATGAGCGAGCACGTTGAAGCCGTTGTCCAGATCCACTCGGAACATGGCGTTGGGCAGGGATTCGGTAACGACCCCCTCCATTTCAATGGCATCTTCCTTAGACAATGAACCCTCCCAAAAACGACATAACAAACAACAGAACAACCCACAGCCGCGACGACACGCGCTGTTAAGAAATGAAAATATACTCCATCTCTTCCATCCTAACCGTTGCAGTCCTTCATCAGGGGATCCCTTAGGACTGAAAAGGCGTGCGATCGGTCAAAATTTCTGCTCCAGACTCGGTAACCAAGACCGTGTGCTCAAACTGAGCCGACCAAGAGCCATCCACCGTGACCACCGTCCACTGGTCTGGCAACACTCGGGTTGCCTCTCCCCCCGCATTCACCATCGGCTCAATGGCCACCGTCATGCCGGAGCGCAGCTTGGGATTGGGCAGATCGCGGGTGCGATAGTTGGGAAATTGCGGCTCTTCGTGCAGATTGCGCCCCACCCCGTGACCAACATACTGCTTCACCACAGAATAGCCCCGCCCCTCGATGTAATCTTCAATGGCACCCGAGACATCCTGAAGCCAAACGCCGTGGCGCACACAGTCGATGCCCGTCTGCAGGGCTTTGGCCGCAGTATCGATCAGATCCCGAGCTGCGTCGCTCAGGGGTTCCAGGCCGATGGTGATACAGGAATCCGCATGCCAGCCCTCGACGATGGCGCCAAAATCCACCTTAACCACATCTCCCGGCTGCACCACTTTGCGGGGACTGGGGATCCCGTGCACCACCTCATGGTTGACACTGACACAGACGCAGGCGGGAAAGCCGTAGTAGCCCTTGAAACTGGGCAAAGCATTGAGTTGGGCCACCCGTCTCTCGGCATAGGCATCGATATCTGCCGTGGTCCAGCCCGGCTCCAGGCGCTCCGCGATCTCCTGCAATACTTGGGCCACCACCCGACCGGCCCGCCGCATTTTCTCCACTTCGCGGCGAGATTTGATCTCTATGAGCTGCATGCCCCGCCGCTGGGGGGAATTTCCAGCTCCTGCTCTGATCACGCCGTCCTCCTGAAGCCTTCCAGAAGAGCCTGCAGATGTTCCTGTACGGATTCCACCGGCTGGTTGCCGTTGACCCGTTGCAAGCGCCCCTTGGCCTCATAAAAATCAATTAGGGGAGCCGTCTGCTGCCGATAGACCTCCAGACGCTTGAGAATCACCGACCGATCCGCATCATCGCTGCGCCCCTGTTCCTTGCCCCGGGCCAGCAGCCGGGCCACCACCACCTCATCCGGCACCTCCAAGTTGAGGACGTAGTCATAATCTTGGCCCAGCTCTTGCAGCAGCTCTTCCAAGGCCTCTGCCTGGGCTAAGGTGCGAGGAAATCCATCTAGGATCCAGCCCTGCTCTGGAGACTGCTGCAACTGCCCCTTCACCATTCCGATCAGCACCTCGTCGGGCACCAGCTCTCCCGCATCCATGTAAACCTTGGCCTGGCACCCCAGGGGCGTTTGGGCTTTCACCTCGGCCCGCAACAGATCGCCTGTGGAAATTTTGGGCGTGTGGTAAATGGCCGCCAGCCGCTCCGCCTGTGTACCTTTGCCCGCCCCCGGCGGCCCCAGAAAGATCAACCTCGGCACTACTGTTTGACCATCCCTTCGTAGCGTTGTGAGATGACATAAGTCTGGATCTGCTTGGAGGTCTCGATCGCCACCCCCACCAAAATCAGTAGCGAGGTCGCCCCCAAACCTTGGAAAGTGGTGATGCCGGTTGCCCGTTCCACCGTCGTCGGGATGATGGCCACCGCGCACAGGAACAAAGCCCCCAGCAGCGTCAGGCGGTTGAGGATCCCTTCGACATACTCGGCAGTGGCCTTGCCCGGGCGTACCCCTGGAATGCTGGCCCCCATCTTCTTCAAGTTTTGAGCCAGATCCACCGGGTTGATGAGCAAAGAGGCGTAGAAGTAGCTGAAGAAGAGGATCAGCACGAAATAAAAAGGAATGTAGAACCAGGAGGTGGGGGATAGGAAGTTGGCCACTTGCACCAAAGTCAGGTTTTGGGTGTACTGGGCCAGGGCCAGAGGCAGGGACATCACCGAGTAGGCAAAGATGATCGGCATCACCCCCCCTTGGTTTAGCCTCAGGGGCAGATAGCTTTTCTGCTCGCGGAACAGCTTGTTGCCCACCTGGCGCTTGGCGTAGACGATAGGGATCTTGCGGCTGCCTTCTTGGACAAAGACAATGCCGACAATGGTGACCAAAAAGATTGCCAGCAACAGCAAGATGCCACCGATGGTGCTGCTATCGGCACGGGCCAGGCTAATAGTCTGTCCGAGGGCACGGGGCAGAGTGGCAACAATGTTGACGAAGATCAAGAGCGAAGGGCCACTTCCCACCCCTTTCTCCGTGATCATCTCTCCCAGCCACATCACAAACAGGGATCCCGCCGCCAGAGCCAGGGTGGTGGATGCCATGAAGGCCAACTCATTGGTGGTACTGGCAAACTCCCGCACCCAAAAGGAAATGCCAATGCCCTGGATGATGGCCCAAACCAAGGTGACATAGCGGGTGTACTGAGAAATCTGCCGCCGCCCCTGTTCTCCCTCGTTTTTCTGCAGGTTCTCCAAGGCTGGAATGGCCGAGACCAGCAACTGCATGATAATTGAGGCATTGATGAAGGGCAGGATCCCAAGGGCGAAAATTCCCAAAGCAGAAATCCCCCCGCCGGAGAAGACATCCAGCAAGCCAAACACAGGGCTGTTGGCAGCTTCGGCAGCAAAGCGGGCCCGATCGATACTGGGAATGGGGATGTAAATGCCCAGTCTGACCAACAGCAGCAAGCCCAAGGTGAGAAACAGACGGCTGCGCAGGCCAGAGGCCATAGCCATCTGCATAAAGGTCTCTTGGGCAGAGGGGGCGGAACCTCGTGTGTCAACCATAGGGAAGAGAATCTCGCGGGAGCAAAGGGCAAGGTTAGCTATCTACCACTCTACGCTGCTGGTGGAGCAGTCGGCAAAATCAAAGCAAAATCAAAAAAGTGCAACTCAGCGCCACCCGGCAGAAGCCGGCCAGAGCAGCGGGAAGGGGCGGTCTAGGATCCCAAAATCTCCACCCGACCTCCGGCTGCCTCGACCTTGACTTTGGCTGAAGCAGTAATGGCCGCCGCCCTGATCGTCAGGGGCACGCTGACTTCCCCATCCCCCAAGATCTTCAGCGGGCCATCGTTGGTGGTGACGATCCCTCGTTCCATTAAGCTTTCCAGGCTGACCTCGCTGCCGGCAGGCAGATCCGCCAAGGCGCGCAGGTTAACCAGGGTGTATTCCAGACGCCGCGTGTAGCGGGGGAAATGCTTAAGCTTGGGTAAACGCCGGTAGAGGGGAGTCTGCCCCCCTTCAAAGCCGGGTCGTGTACCACCCCCCTTGCGGGCCTTTTGCCCCCGCATCCCCTTGCCACAGGAGGCCCCCTGCCCGGCAGAAACGCCACGACCTAGCCGCCGCCGCCGCCGCGTCGAACCTGCTTGAGGCCGAATGTCTTCCAGTCGCATGTCTACCTCTAGCTCACTTGCTCAATATCACCTGTCCATCACTTGCCCAATAGGCGGCGCACATCGATGTCTCGGTCTTGGGCCACCTGCTTAAAGGTACGCATCCGCCGCAGCGCATCGATGGTAGCACGGGCATTGTTGAGGGGGTTGCTGGATCCCAGTTGCTTGGCCAAGCTGTTGCGTACACCCGCCAGCTCCAGAACGGTGCGGACTGCCCCCCCTGCGATGACGCCTGTGCCGGGAGCTGCTGGCATGACCAAGACGGTGGCACCGCCGCCTGCCCCCTGCATGGGATGGGGTACGGACAAACCTTTGGTGAGGGGCACCTCAATCAGGTGTTTTTTACCGTCCACAACTCCCTTGCGCACTGCTCCGATCACATCGTTGGCTTTGCCCACGCCAACCCCGACTTGGCCCCGCTCGTTGCCGACCACCACCACAGCGCGGAAGCTCAACTTCTTGCCGCCCTTGACCACCTTGGTGACGCGCCGAATCTGGATGACCCGCTCTTGCCACTCCGTGGGCTGCTCTTCGCGGCTTTTCTTGCTTCTGCGACGTTCCCTCTGCTCAGCCATGTGCTATGTCCTCAGTAGCTAGAACTGTAACCCTGCTTCTCGGGCAGCTTCTGCCAAAGCCTGAACGCGCCCGTGATAGAGCTTGCCCCCCCGATCGAAAACCACGCGGGAAATGCCCATCTGTAAGGCTCGTTCAGCAACTGAGCGGCCCACCAAGGCAGCCGCTTCTTGAGTGGCTGTCCCGGTTTCTTTGAATTTTTCGCGCAGCTCCGTGTCCAAGGTGGAGGCGGAGGTTAAGGTATGCTGGGCTACATCGTCGATCACCTGGGCGTAGATGTGTCGATGGGAGCGAAACACGGCCAGGCGAGGCCGCTCGGCAGTGCCAAAGACCTTGCGGCGAATGCGTCGATGACGACGTTGGGTGGTGATTTTGCGGCTGGTTTTCATAGGACTCCGTCCCGCTTTCGCAATGGGCTATTTACTTCTTCGCTTTCCCGGATTTACCCGCCTTGCGGCGAACTTGTTCCCCTAGATAACGGATCCCTTTCCCCTTGTAGGGCTCTGGGGGCCGGACGGCTCGGATACGGGCGGCAGTATTGCCCACCAGTTCTTTATCTGTGCCTGAGACAACAATGATGTTGTTTCCCTCAACGGCAATTTGGATGCCAGGGGGAAAGGGGATCTCCACAGGATGGCTGTAGCCAACGTTCAAAACCAACTTGCTGCCTTGGATGGCAGCCCGGTAGCCCACGCCCACCAATTCCAGCCGCCGCTCAAATCCCTTGGATACTCCGTCTACCATGTTGGCGACCAAGGTGCGGCAGAGGCCGTGCAGTTGGCGGGCAGGCCGAGAATCGTTGAGACGGCTGACTGTGAGCGTCTGAGCGTTTTGCTGGACTGTGATCAAGGGCGGTAAACTGCGGGACAGTTGACCTTTCGGGCCTTTCACTGCAATGTGTTGGCCGTCGATCTGGATCTCCACCTTGGCAGGAAGGGCGATGGGGCGTCTACCAATACGGGACATGGGAAAAACTCCTGACCAGAGAAAACTTAATGTCTAGTAGACAAGGCAGAGGACTTCGCCGCCAATGCCCTGCTTACGAGCCTCCCGGTCGGTCATAATGCCGTTGGAGGTGGAGATGATGGCAATTCCAATTCCTCCCAGCACTCGGGGCAGCTCTTTGTGGTTGCGGTAAACCCGCAGACCCGGTCGGCTCACCCGCTTTAGACCATTGATGATGGGCCTGCAGTTGCGGCCTTTGCCTTTGTACTTCAATCGCAACACCACCCGGGCTTGGATCCCTTCTCCCTCCTCTTTCCATTCGCTGACAAACCCTTCCTCATGAAGAACGCGAGCGATGCTGCGGGTCATGCGTGTGGCCGGAACTGCCACCGACTCGTGCCGAGCCATGGTGGCATTGCGAATGCGGGTGAGCATATCGGCGATCGTGTCGTTGGTGTGGGCCATCGGTGGGTCAGTGCTCCTCGGAAGATCGATGCAGATCAAGAAAAGTCAGGGTGGGCAACCTAGGAGGCAAAGGGCATGCCAAACGCTTTGAGCAGGGCACGGCCCTCTTCGTCGGTTTTAGCAGTGGTCACAATGGAGATATCCATACCTCGCAACTGATCTACAGAGTCATAGTTGATTTCGGGAAAAATCAGTTGTTCGCGGATGCCCAGGGTGTAGTTGCCTCGTCCATCAAAGGCTTTGGGGCTGACGCCGCGGAAGTCACGGATACGGGGCAGAGCAATGTTGATCAGGCGATCCAAAAACGCATACATGCGCTCCCGTCGCAGGGTCACCATCAGGCCGACAGGCATGCCCTTGCGAATCTTGAAGCTGGCAATTGCCTTCTTGGCGCGGGTGATCACGGGCCGCTGGCCAGTGATGGCGCTGATCTCGGCAATGGAAGATTCCAGAGCCTTGGCATTTTGGGAAGCTTCCCCCAAGCCGCGGTTGATGACGATCTTCTCCAGGCGGGGCACCTGGTGGATGTTGGTGTAGCCCAACTCCTTTTGCAGCTTGGGGACGATGACGGTGTTGTAGAGGATTTGCAGACGTTGGGGCATGGTGGCTTCTCCTTGCGGCTCTGGGCTGGGTCAGAGCCAAACCAATGATGGAAAAAAGAATGTAATGCCTAGTCGAGGATCTCGCCTGTTTTCTTAAGGACGCGGACTTTGCGACCATCGGCGGTGATTTGATAGCCGATGCGGCTGGCCACTTCCTGCTTCTTGGAATAGGCCATCACTTTGCAGACGGGAATGGGGGCTTCCTTGGTCTCAATCCGGCCACTTTCCCCTTCTCGCTGAGGTTTGCGGTGGTAGGTAACAATGTTAACCCCTTCCACCAAAACCATGTTGCGTTCGGGAAAGACCCGCAGCACCTCGCCGATTTTGCCCTTATCATCGCCGGAGATCACCTGCACGGTATCCCCTTGCTTGATACGCATTTTGTAGCGCAGGCTGTTGCGGTGCTTGCGAATGCCCGGTCGCCGAACTAAGCGCCGAATTTGGCTGGGTTTGAGGGGGCGAACCATCAGAGTACCTCCGGGGCAAGGGAGATGATCTTGGTGAAGTTTTTCTCCCGCAGCTCACGGGCTACAGGGCCGAAAACGCGAGTTCCACGGGGGTTGCCGTCGTTGTTGATGATCACGGCGGCGTTGTCGTCGAAGCGGATGCACATGCCGTCAGGGCGACGTACCGTATCGACGGTGCGGATAACAACGGCCTTGACAACATCGGATTTTTTGACGGGCATGTTGGGCAGGGCATCCTTGACGACACCAATGATCACATCGCCCAAGCTGGCGTAGCGACGGCCACTGCTGCCCAGCACGCGAATGCACATCATCTTGCGAGCACCGGTGTTGTCGGCCACCGTCAGCATAGTTTGCTGCTGAATCATAGTTTCTTCACCTCCCTCAGGATTTCGGCAACTTGCCAACGCTTGGTGCGGCTAAGGGGACGGGTTTCCGTGATGCGCACCAGATCCCCTTCTTGACAGCGGTTTTCCTCGTCGTGGGCCTTAAACTTCTTGGTCTTGACGACGATCTTGCCGTACTTCGGGTGAGCAACTCGATTTTCCACAGCAACAACCACCGTTTTTTGCATCTTGTTGCTGACAACAATGCCAATCTTCTCCCGAACAGCCATTACTCCTCCTTGGTTGGGCGTTTGCCCCGCTTACGCTCTCCCTCCACAGTTAGTAGTTGCGCCAGCTTGTGTTTGCGCAGCCGGATGAGATGGGGCTGGTTCAACTGCCGCGTGGCCTGCTGCAAACGCAGCTCAAACAGCTCTTTCTTGACGGCGTAGATTTCGTTGCTCAGCTCTTCGTCCGATAAAGCACGGGCATCAGCAATTTTGGGCATGGGCATGGCTGAACTCTCCTCATACACTGCTGGTGGCCACCTCTGAAGCCGTTGCCTGGGCGGGCTCTGGCTTTTCAAAGTCGGCTTTGGTTACAAACTTGACCTTAATGGGCAGCTTCTGGGCGGCAAGGCGCATGGCCTCGCGGGCGATGGGCTCTGCCACTCCCCCCATTTCGAAGAGGATACGGCCTGGCTTGACGACACAAACCCAGTACTCAGGGTTGCCTTTGCCGGATCCCATGCGGGTTTCCGCGGCTCGCTGAGTAACGGGCTTGTCAGGAAAGATGCGAATCCAGATTTGGCCACCCCGCCGAACATAGCGGGTCATGGCCCGACGGCTGGCTTCGATCTGTCGAGCTGTAATCCAGGCGGGTTCTAGGGCCACAAGGCCGTATTCCCCAAAGTTGATGCGGTTGCCACGGGTCGCTTTGCCTTTCATGCGCCCGCGCTGCTGCTTGCGGTATTTGGTGCGTTTGGGGCTTAACATGGCCGTTCCTCAATCATGGGTAACTGATGGGGATCCCTGGGCATTGCCAAACCGGCGGTCAAGCCTCTGCTTGAGCCGAGCGATCTTCAAAGGTGGGCCGCCGCCGCTGCTGCCGACGTTTGGGCTGTTGCAGGGGAAACTTTTGTTCGTGACGTTCCTGCCCGGGCAGAACTTCCCCTTTGAAGACCCAAACTTTGACTCCGATGATGCCGAAGGTGGTATGGGCGAGGTGCTCGGCGTAGTCGATGTCGGCCCGCAAGGTGTGCAAAGGGATCCGCCCCTCCCGCGTCCATTCGGTGCGGGCGATCTCGGCCCCGTTGAGACGACCGGCAATTTGGATTTTGATCCCTTGTACGCCTGCCCGCTGGGCCCGTTGGATTACCTGGCGCACGATGCGGCGAAAAGCAATCCGCCGTTCCAACTGTTGGGCGATATTTTCCGCCAGCAAGGTCGCTTCGGCGTCGGCACGGGTGACCTCTACTACATTGATGCGAATGGTTCGTTCGCCGCCACCTCGTGAACTCAGCTCTTTTTGCAGACCTTGGCGCAAAGTCTCTAGGCCGGATCCGCCCCGACCCACGACCACCCCAGGGCGAGCAGCGCGGATCTCTAGGTCAATTTGATCTGCTTTGCGTTCAATTTGGATATCGGCCAAGCCAGCACTGCTCAATTGCTGGGTCAGGTAGGTGCGAATCTGATCATCCTCCTGTAACAGGGCTGGATAGCGGGCCGGATCGGCAAACCAGCGGCTGCGATGTTCTTTAATCACGCCGAGGCGGAAACCGGTGGGGTGGATCTTCTGTCCCATGGTGGTTAAGGGGTAGAGGTCTGGGAATACGGAAGGTTAGGAAGCTGTCACCACTTCAGCTCCTATGGGCCGGACGGCGATGGTGATGTGGCAGGTGCGCTTGCGAATGGGGTAGGCCCGCCCTTGGGCGCGGGGGCGAAACCGTTTCAGCACAGGACCCTGATCGGCGTAGGCTTGGCTGATCACCAGATCCCGGGGATCCAGGCCGTTGTTGTGCTCTGCGTTGGCCACCGCTGATCGCAGCACCTTACGAACCGGCTCACAGGCAGCGTAGGGCATGAACTCCAGCAGGATGAGGGCATCGGCATAGGTGCGCCCGCGGATCTGATCCAGCACCCGCCGCACTTTGAAGGGGGACATGCGGATGTAGCGGGCTACCGCTTTAACCTCAGGGGATGAATCAGCCATGGCGCTCTCCCTCCTGCTCAATACTGTCCTACTCGTTGTTTATCTCAACGGCGGGCGGCTTTTTTGTCGCTACCCGCGTGACCGCGGAAGGTACGGGTGGGAACGAATTCCCCCAGCTTGTGACCCACCATCTGATCGGTGATGTAGATGGGCACGTGTTGCTTGCCGTTGTGAACGGCGATGGTGTGGCCGATCATGACCGGCAAGATGGTGCTGGCCCGCGACCAGGTCTTGATCATGTGCTTCTCGTTGCGCTCGTTCATCTTCTCCACCTTGAGAAGCAGCTTGGCATCCACAAAGGGGCCTTTTTTCAGCGAACGTCCCATAAGAACCTCAACCGTTTGATAAGCAATTCACTGTCGAAAAAGCTTCGGGGAGCGAATGGCCAGCGGCTACTGAGCAGCCCTTCCGCCCTTGTCCCGGCGGCCTCCGCGACGGCGACCGCGCACGATGAATTTGTTGCTGGGCTTGTTGCGTTTGCGGGTCTTGTACCCCAGGGTGGGCTTGCCCCAAGGGGTGACAGGGGTACTGCGGCCTATGGGGGCTCGCCCTTCCCCGCCGCCATGGGGATGATCCACAGGGTTCATCACCGAGCCACGCACCTTGGGACGGCGCCCCAACCAACGGCTACGACCCGCCTTGCCCAGGCTGATGTTGTTGTGGTCAACGTTGCCCAGTTGGCCGATGGTGGCGTAGCACTCGCCGCGGATCATGCGGACTTCGCCGGAGGGCAGCTTGAGGGAGACATATTTGCCTTCTCTGGCCACCACTTGAGCGCCAGCCCCGGCGGCGCGAACGATCTGCCCGCCGCGACCGGGATACAGCTCCACATTGTGAACCACCGTTCCCAAGGGGATCCGCTCCAGGGGCATGGCATTGCCGATCTCAAAGGGGGCCTCTGGCCCGGCCATGATGGTGGCTCCCACCTGTAGGTTGCGGGGAGCGAGGATGTAGCGTTTCTCGCCGTCTTCGTATTCCACCAGGCAGATGTGGGCGCTACGGTTGGGATCGTACTCCACAGTTTTGACGGTCGCCGGGATCCCCCGCTTGTCGCGACGGAAGTCGATGATGCGGTAAAGCCGCTTGTGGCCACCACCGCGGTGCCGGCAGGTGATGACGCCACGGTTGTTGCGCCCTTTCTTGCGGTGAATAAATTGCAGCAGCGACTTTTCCGGTCTGGGCCGCTTGCCGTTCTCGTCACGGGACAGCTCCTCGAAGTCAGAGACCGTCATGTGACGGGTGCTGGGGGTGTAGGGTCGGAGAGTACGAATGCCCATGGCTCAGGTAGGGGTGGGGGACGGGACAACAACAGCTCAAAAGGGGCGTTCAGGTGTCCGGGAAGAGGGTGATGGAATCTCCCTCCGCCAAGGTCACGATGGCTCGCTTGGGACGGGTGCGGTAGCCCACAAAGCGGCCCACCCGCCGTTGCTTGCGCGGGAGCTTCAGGGTGTTGACGGAAGTAACTCGCACGCGGAACATTTCTTCGACGGCAGCTCGGATGAGCGGCTTGGTGGCGGTGGGCAGCACTTCAAAGACATATTTGCGCTGCTCCATCAAGGCGGTTGCCTTTTCGGTGATGACGGGGCGCAACAGGACGTCGGCCAGGATCCGCTTGCTCTCAGTCATCGCTTTCCTCCTCTGCTGGGGCTGCTTCGGCCTCTTCTACCGTTGACGGCTCTGCTCCTTGAGCCAGTTCTTCTGCTGGATCTTGGGGCTCTTCGGTTTGCTCTTCTGGCCCCTGCGGATCTGCTGGACGTCCTTGGAGGGCAGCTTGGTTTTCCTGGGCCTCAGGTTGGGCTGGGGTTTGCTCTGCTTCCTCGTGTTCGCTTTCTGGAACGGCCTGATCTTCCGGCCCATCTCCGGGCAGGGCCTGATCTTCGGCTATGTCGGCCTGAGGTGCATCCTCAGAGGGAGTCTCCAGAACTGCCGGCGCAGCGTCGGATCCCCAACGGGCCTTGAGCTGCTCTAGGGCAGAAACGGTGATCAGCACCCAATCGACGTTGAGCAGATCGAAAACGTTGATCTGATCCAGGCCGATCAGCTTAACGCGGGCGATGTTGCGCACGGCCCGCTCTACGGCTTCCGAGCGTTCGGCAACGATGAGCAGAGCCGATTGATCTTCCATCACCCCCCAGCGCAGCAAAGCCTGGGCCACAGCACGGGTTTTGGGCGGGTTGAGCTGCTCCTGGAAATCCTCCACGACGATCAGGTCTTCCACCCGACTTTGCAGAGCGGTGCGCAGGGCCAGTTGCCGTTCTTTGCGGTTCATGGCCAGGTTGTATTCCCGCTTGCGGGGGCCGAAGATCACCCCCCCTTTGCGCCAAAGTGGGGAGCGGATGGAGCCGGCACGGGCCCGACCGGTGCCTTTCTGCTTCCAAGGCTTGCGACCGCCGCCGCGCACCTCAGCTCGGGTCTTGGTGTGGGCGTTGCCCTGACGAGCATTGGTCATCTGCCGGCGCAGTGCCAGATAGAGGATGTGGGCGGCTGTTTCGGGACGAGCAACTTTAAGGCTCAGCTCCGCGCTGCCCACCGTTTCCCCTTGCCAATTTTTCACCACACAACTTGCCATGGTTCCCTCGTCTTTGCGGATGCCGGTCAACCTTGTTTTCACCCAGGGATCCCTCCCCTAACGCTTGTTGCCCACCTGCTTGGCAGGGGTGATCTCCAGCAGCCCTCCTTCTACGCCGGGCACGCAGCCCTTAATCACCAACAGATCCCGCTCCGGATCCACCTGCACCAACTGCAATTTGCGGGTGGTGACTCGGCCACCTCCCAGCCGCCCTGCCATGCGCATCCCCGGAAACACGCGGCCTGGGGTTGTGCCGGCGCCAATGGAACCCGGTCGGCGGTGGTTTTTGGAGCCGTGGGACATGGGGCCACGACCGAAGTGGTGGCGCTTTTGATAGCCGGCAAACCCTCGCCCGATGGAGGTACCTGCCACATCCACCAACTGGCCGGGGGAAAACATCTCGACGGTAATTTTCTGCCCCAATTGGTAAGCTTCCGGCTGATCAACGCGAAACTCTCGCAGGTGGCGCAGCAGCTCTGTCACCCCTGCTTTGCTGAGGTGGCCCCGCTGCGCCCGCGTGAGATGCTTTTCAGTGGTGGGCAAGTAGCCCAACTGAATGGCGTTGTAGCCGTCTGTGGCCTGGGTTTTGATCTGGGTCACGGTGCAAGGCCCCGCCTGTACGACGGTAACCGGAATGGCCAGCCCCTCTGGTGAGAAGATCTGGGTCATGCCGACTTTTCTTCCAAGGATGCCAAGTGCCACAAGAACCTCCAATCGAGCCTGCACGACTCGCTTTCATCAATTCAGAGCCGACTCACTCCGACAATCAGCCGACCTTTCGCGAAGCGGGCTGTAGGCCAATGGCTCAGTCAGCCGGATGGATAGACATACAGCAACAGCGTGGCAGCAGAAAGCTCAGAACAAGGCTGAGTCTGCCAACTCAGGCGAAAAAGCGAGGCAGGGAGAATCAGGGATCCCTGTCCCCAGAGCCTAAGATCAGCATCGGCAACGCTGATCCTCTCGCCTAGTTCACCCCAAAGTTACACGCCAAACTGCTTTTGCTAAGAGCTGCTCAGACTTGCCTGCAAAGAGGCAGTATCTGGGGTAGCAGCGCACCAGGTCGCCAAAGCGGATGGGCTTAGTTGGCAACGGAAAACGATCATAATGAAGCGAAGGCCCGTTTGTCCAGACTTTTGCCGAGAAAATGGGCTGGTTGGGGAGGCCAGCAATGGCGAGAGCAGCTCAGGCGGAAGAAAAGAGCCATTGGCGGGGGAAGCCATCTCCCTTCAAAAGTGTGATGGGCTGGGCAGGCAGTGGGCTGACCCAGGCTTGTGTGGATCACTATCGAAGTTTGTTGCAGGCGGGATCCGATCCGGGCCGGGTCTTGTTTTTGGTGCGGAGTCAACGGCAAGCGGATGAGGTGTTGTGGCGCTTGCAGCAGTCCAGTTCGGGCTTGGTGGGGCCGTGGCGGATCGAGACGTTCTTGCAGCGGGTTGGGCGCTCTCTGGCCGATCATTGGCCGCAGGTGTGTGCCCGCCTTCCTCAGTTGCCTCCTCAGTTTGAGCCGATCCCCTTGGCCAAAGATCTCACTCAATTTCTCTGCGAACGAGCCTGCGCTTTGTGCCCTCGGCATGGGGAAGCCTTTGCCGGGGTCGGGCTCAAGGAGTTCCAGATCTGGGATCAGATCAGCAGTGCTGCTTATATTGCGGGGGCTTCGGGTTTGCCGGCAGAGGTGGTGGGATCCCGGCTGGCCCGGGCTTGGCCCGAGGAGGCAGATCCGCGGCGGGCAGAGGCTTTGCAGGCAATGGGCTGCTGTGTGGGTCGGCTGTGGGAGGCAGCGCTTCGGTTGGGATCCCTGGATTTTGGCCTGCAAATTCGGCTGTTTGGCGAGCACATCCTGCCGCTGGCGGAGTTTTGGCAAGAGTGGGATCACCTGATTGTGGATCAGGCGGAAGACAGTTGTGCCGTGGCGCTGGAGTTTTACCGGCAGGGGCAATCCCATCTGCAAAGTCAATTTTTCAGCTACACCCTTGGTGGTGGGGTTTCCTTGACCGGGATCCCGGAAGCTGTGGCCGACTTCTTGATGGAAAAAACGCAGGTTCAGTTTCTGGAGGGGAGCCATCGCGCTTCAGCAGGCATGATCCGCTTGGGGGTGCAGATTGCGCGGGTGCTGGATCCCCCGTTTTCTCATCCGCTGCCTGAGCCGAAGGGGGGGGAGCTGCCGCTGGTGCAAACCCTGGAGGAAGAGACCCAGTTTGCGGCAGTAGAGGCGATGGTTGCCCAAATTCGCCGGCTTTTGGGGGCCGGGATCCCGGCCCATCGCATCGCTGTTTTGCTGCCCCGTATGGATGCGGGGGTGAGCCTGAGCTTGCAGGAGCAGTTGTCGGAAGTGCCGGTTTTGCCGATTGCCCCCTTCCCGGCCTTGATCCGCTATCCTTTGGTGCGGGCGGTGCTGACGGCAGCAGAATTGGCTCACCCTGAGTGGGGCGCTTTTCCTACTTTGCCGGCTTGGCGGCTGATGTTGAGCTGGGTGCTGGGGCTGGATCCCATCCGGGCGGCTCTGTTGGCCGAAGATACCTGGGATCCGGTGGGGCGTTCTCTGCGTCCCCGAACAGCAGTACGGCAGCCGGAGCGGGTGGGGTTTGCCAACCTGGAGCGCTACCAGCGACTGTTCGATTGGCTGCGCGGCTATCGTCCCGGCCCTTCATTGGCCGCTTTCTTCCAGCAGTTTTTTGCCGATCACTTGGCCTCGGTGATTGCTTCCCCTCAGGATCAAGAGCTGCTGCGCGTATTGATGGAAGCGGCACAACGGTTTCGTCAGGCCTTCCCTGCCGAAGGGGATCCCGCCTTTTTGGCCATGATCCGCTCGGGACAAACCCCCAGCAGCAGCCGCTTCGAACCCGATTATTCCCGCTACTTGGTAGTTGCAACTCCGGTGGCCTATATCAATCGGGGTTTGGAGGCCGATTACCAATTTTGGTTTGATATCACCAGCCCCAGTTGGTCCCGCTCTTTGTGGCATGTGCTCTACAATAGCCGTGTGCTGACGCCGGAGTGGGACGGGGAGGTTTTCGATGCAGGGCGGGATTTACAGGCGCGTCAACGCATTTTGGCCCGCACGCTGTTGAACCTCTGTTGCCGCACTCAGAAGGGGCTGTGGTTGGTGCGCTCCAATTTTAACTACCGCGGCGAGGAGAACACCAGCATTTTGGACTACCTGATTTTGAAGGGCCTGAAAGCCATGGCAGCCGTCGGCTGAGAGAGGCCCTATCCTGAAAGGGTGCTGGCAACTCAGGCCCCCAAGAAATCGGGGGATGCACCGCAGGAATGGTCAAAGGCAAAGGTTTTGGAAAAGCGGCGCAGCCGTCCCTCTCAAAACAGATCCGTCAGGCGGCAGTCCATTTCCGGCAAGGTGACTGGGCCCGTTGTCGGCAAATTTGTGAGCAGCTCCTCTCGGGTGCCGGCTCAGCTCCTGTTGGGACTGCCCAGCGGGGATCCCATTCGAATGCCGCCGACCTGTCTGATCCCGAAGCAGCCATCGCCTGGGTTCAGGCCCACGCTCTGTTGGGACAAATCGAGGAAGGAGCCGGTCGCTACCCCGCCGCCATGCTGCACTACCAGCAGGCCATTGTGAGCTGTCCACCTGCTGCGCCGGCCAGCTTAGCCGCTGAGGTTCATGCGCTGCTGGGGAGGGTGTTGCGGCAGATGGGGGAGAAAAAGCAGGCGCAATTGTTGTTTGAGCAAGCCCTGAACCGGGATCCGCAACTGCTGATGGCACGGGTGGGGTTGGCCGATCTGCTGCAGATGCGGGGAGAATTCGTGGCGGCGGTGGCCCACTACTTGCAGGCTTGGCAGGGATCCCAGCAGGAAGCGGATATCCCCTATCAAATCGGCATGTGCTTCTGGAAGCAGGGACAACCAGAGGCGGCCAGTCCCTGGTTTCGGCGGGCGCTCTCCTTGCAGCCTGAACACAGCGATGCCCGCTACATGCTGGCCATTCTGGGGGAGCTGCCCCTGCCCGACAGAACGCCTCCGGCTTGGGTCAGCCGCCTGTTCGACGAATATGCACCTCGGTTCGAGCAGCATTTGTTGGAGAAGTTGAACTACCAGGGACCAGAGGCTTTGCGGCAAGGGATCCTGGCGGTGGCAGCAGCGCAGGGATCGCCTCCTCAGTTTGAGCGGGCGCTGGACTTGGGCTGTGGTACGGGCTTGGCAGGAGCCCAGGTGCGCCCCTATGTCAAGCAGTTGTGGGGCGTGGATCTCTCTGCCCGCATGCTGGAAATCGCCCAACACAAGGGCATTTACGACCACCTGGTTCAGGGGGACTTGCTGGAGCTGCTGCACCAGACCTCAGAACGCTACGACTTGATCCTGGCGGCAGATGTGTTCATCTACCTGGGGGATCTGGCCCAGGTCTTTCCTGCCTGCGCTCGGGTGTTGAATGCCGGCGGGCTTTTGGCCTTTACCGTCGAGGTGGGATCCGCCCCCGGCTACGAGCTGGGATCCACGACGGGGCGCTTTGCCCACTCCCCATCTTACGTGCTGCAGCAGGCAGAACAAGCAGGGTTGGATCCCGTCTACCACCAAAACTTCACCCTAAGACGAGAGGGGGAAGCCGACGTACCTGGAGCCGTGTGGTGTTTGCGCCGTTCGCGTCAGCGGTGCGGAGCCCATTGAGGGAGAACACGACCTTCCCGAGCTTTCCCTTCATAGGAGCTTCACAGAAAGCCAGTTGAGGTATTCTTGAGCGAGAGTTTCCTCAGGGATCCCGGAAAGAGGAGCCTGATTTCTCGTCAGTCCCTCTGGGTTAGCTTGGGGTTAAGTTTCATTGGGCCAGGGTGGTTTGATGGATCCTGCCACCTTTCTGGAGCACTATGGGTTTGAACTGGAAGGTCAACCCGGCCAGGTTTGGGTGGAGCGCTGGGATCAGTCGTTCCCGGCCCGTTGGATCCCGGTGGCTTTGCTGGAAGCCCTCTACCAGGGGCGGTACAAGGCCACCTCTGTGGAGCAGCTTCTCCGCCTTTGGCAGCGTCGCGGCTCTCCTCATCTTACCTTTCCCCCAGAAATCGGCCAGTTCCTTTGGCAGGAGCAGCAGGAGCTGATCCGCTCTTTGGCTTCGGCTGCCCTTGCCTGTTCTCCGTTGCCGCCGGTACCCCTCGCAGGATCCCTGTTTTCCCGAGAACCGGCCATATCTCTAAACTTGTTGTTGGAGCAGTTGCAGGAGCTTCCCCCCAAGCTGCGCCGCCTGCTCGCCCAGTCCCCTCGTGCCGGTGGGACAGAGTCCTCATCGTTCGCGACAGAGGTGCAGAGCACATTCCCGGAGATTCCGCAGATGGTCGTTGACCCGCCAACTCCTGCCGAGCCTCCTCAGGGACAGTCTTGATGGGTTTGCCACCTTTTCCTCAGGGATCCCCGCCATGACCTTTCCCCTTGATCGCGACAGCGGTGCAGAGCACATTGCCTCCTTGCCCTGTGGGGTGATCACCGTCAGCGACACACGCACCCCTGAAACCGACCACAGCGGCCAGTTCATCTGCACAGCCCTCCAGGAATCCGGCCACCGGGTGGAGAGGTATTGCATTCTCCGAGATGAACCGCAGCTCATTCGAGAGCAGGTTCAGGATTGGGCCGGATCCCTGCCGGTGATCCTGTTGAATGGCGGCACAGGCATCGCCCCCCGCGACACCACCTATGACGCCATTGAGGCTCTCTTAGAGAAAACCTTGCCCGGTTTTGGCGAGATCTTCCGTCAGCTCAGCTACGCCCAGGTCGGCAGTCGGGCCATCGCCTCTCGGGCCATCGCCGGGATCCACGGAAAGTGCTTGATCTTTTCCATGCCTGGCTCCCCAGCAGCCGTGCAACTGGCTATGCGCAGCCTGATCCTGCCGGAGCTACCCCACCTGGTTAAGCAACTGCACCAGGGCAAGCATTGAGGCAGCAGGCCGTCTTAGTGATCCCCTCTTAGGCCAAGAGGGCAGTCGCCTTGGCAAGAGCCTCCTCCCGCAGCAGAGCGGCTTTATCGGTGCGCTCCCAGGGCAGATCCAGGTGAGTTTGCCCGAAGTGACCATAGACCGCTACATTTTGGTAGAAGCGTCCCCCCCGTTGGCGGGGCAGCTCCCGCAGTTGGAACTGGGCCAAAATGGCTGCCGGCCTCAGATCGAAGTGGCGCTGCACCAGCCGCAACAGCTCTTCGTCGGGGATGCGCCCTGTGCCAAAGGTTTCCACCAAAATGTTGATGGGGCGGGCTACCCCAATGGCGTAGCTCACCTGCACTTCACATTTTTGCGCCAAGCCAGCTGCCACGATGTTCTTGGCCACGTAACGAGCCGCATAGGCAGCGCTGCGATCCACCTTGGTGGGATCCTTGCCGGAGAAGGCCCCGCCCCCATGGCGAGAATAGCCGCCGTAGGTATCGACGATGATCTTGCGTCCGGTCAGGCCCGCATCTCCCTGAGGGCCGCCGATGACAAACTTGCCGGTGGGATTGGTGAGGAAGCGGGTGTGGCTATCCGGCTTGATGGGCAGCTCGGCAAACACCGGCGTGACCACTGCCTCCCAGAGATCGGCGCGGATCCGCTCTTGCACCGCCGCCTCTTCCGTAATGGCGCCAATCGTGGGCGTGTGCTGGGTGGAGATGAGCAGGGTGTGAATGCCCACCGGGCGACCTTCCTCATAGGCCACAGTCACCTGCGTTTTGCCATCCGGGCGCAGATAGGGCAGGGTGCCGTTTTTGCGAACCGTGGCCAACTGGCGGCTGAGGCGGTGGGCCAAGCTAATGGGCAAGGGCATCAACTCGGGAGTTTCATCGCAGGCAAAGCCAAACATCAACCCCTGATCCCCGGCCCCGACCAAGTCGAATTGATCTTCCTGGGAGCCGCGACTTTCCAGGGCCACATTCACCCCTTGGGCAATATCGGGAGATTGCTCATCGAAAGCCACCAACACCGCGCAGCTTTCTGCACAAAACCCATTCTTGGCATCGGTATAGCCAATTTCGGCCACCTTGTCCCGCACCAGACGGGTGAAGTTGACCTGCGCTTGCGAGGTGATCTCCCCGGTCAACAAAACCAGGCCCGTATTGACCACCACCTCGGCGGCCACCCGACTGAGGGGATCCGCCGTCAAGAGGGCATCCACGATGGCATCGGAGATCTGATCGCAGATTTTGTCGGGGTGCCCCTCCGTCACCGACTCCGAGGAAAACAAAAACGACTTGGACAACGAACCTTCTCCTTAAAAGCTAGAACTGAGAACCTGAACAAAAAACAAGGCTCACCCGCTCGTTCATTATCCGTCGGAGAAAGAGCCAACCAGGGATCCCCAGGTGCTCCGCACCAGCCCCAACTCAGCCAGAGGAAAGGCCCAGCAACCAGCAAGCGTTCTGCACCGCTGACGCACCAGCACTGCCGCGAAGGCCTTGCCCCGCTGCCGCGACCAGAGCTATGGGAGCTGCTAAAGGATAAAGTTGCCAGAAAAGTCCCCCGCCAAAGAGGGCTATCCTCTAGAGAAAACTTTATTGCCTTTATCTTTCGGTTACTGACTAACCGCAGGAATTGGCACCGTAGCGGAGGCTTCCGCCGGGTTGCCGCAGCTTCATTGGGCCTGGTCCCTCAGTCTGCTCTGGATAAAGAACGGAACTTGTCCCTATAGTACCCCCAACCTCCGCCCATTTGTCAAAAAATAAGCTGTGGGCGGCTTCAGCCAAACAGACCCTGCCACCAGTCTGTCCCCTGAGCGGCTTTGAGAAAGAATGCGCCGGCCAAGCCCAGGGGGGAGAGAACGCCGAGAAAGCCAACTGTCCCCAATCCCCAAGCCAAGCGGTGCAGATGCTTTTTGTCGGCAGGATTTGGCGTCGTTTCGGCTGAGATGGCCAACAGGGATCCCAAGGCTGCCAATAGGGATCCCCCCAGACCTGCAAAGTAGCTGGGCGCTAGCCACGGTTGCAACTCGGCGGCAGATACGACTTGGATGCGTGGCAAGACTTGAAAACACCCTATTGCCAGCACTGCCCAGATGAAGCAGTACATTAGCAGGCTATCTCGGAAAGCAGCAGCCGGTTCTCTCATGATCCCAGCCAATGCAACCAGATGAGGGATTAGGATGGGGGCGGTCTGCTGTGGGGGAACTTGAGTTTGCCCTAACAGTCGCGTCAGCGGTGCAGTTCCCCTGCCGTAGGCACAGCACCTTCCCCTCAGCTTGTGTGGCGAATCTCAATTTTTATGATTATGGCCCAACCCGCCCTGTCTGGCTGGCCTGCACCGGCTTCGGGATCCCAGCCCCTGCCCCCCTCGACAACAGAACTTGAGGCTGCTTGCGATAGCTCACCGGGCACAGAGGCCGACCCAAACTGGCGGCATCGCCAAAGAATGCAAAAACGCCAGCAGATCCAGCGGCAGCGTCTGTCGGGCATGCGAGATGACAAGGGCCTGATCATCGTGCACACGGGGCAGGGCAAGGGCAAGACCACGGCTGCCTTTGGCATGATCTTCCGCGCCCTCGGCCAGGGATTGTCGGTGGGGGTGGTGCAATTTATCAAGGGGGCCTGGGATCCAGGAGAAGCCAAGCTATTGCGGAAATTGGCCGAGCATCCAGAGCTGGGCCTGGGGAAAATAGCTTTTTACGCCATGGGAGAGGGCTTTACCTGGGAAACCCAAGACCGGGAGCGAGACATCGCCCATGCACAGGCGGCCTGGGAAAAGGGGCGGGAGCTGTTCACCAGCGGGGAGTTTCAGTTGGTGCTTCTGGATGAGATCAATGTCGCCCTCAAGTTGGGATATCTCTCGCCGGACAGGGTGTTGGCCGGGCTAGCGGAGAAACCGGAGCGGGTTCACCTGATCTTGACGGGGCGGGGTGCGCCGGCAGCGTTGATCGACCGAGCCGATCTGGTGACGGAGATGACTTTGGTCAAGCATCCCTTCCGTGACCAGGGGATCAAGGCGCAAATCGGCATCGAGTTCTAACCCTTGGGCAGGAAAGATGGCCATTCTGCTGGCGGCGGCAGCAAGCGGCAGCGGCAAAACCACCATCACTCTGGCTCTGTTGGCCGCTCTGAGGCGACGGGGCCTGCGCATCCAACCTTTCAAGGTGGGGCCGGATTACATTGATCCTCTGTTTCACACGGCGGTGAGCGGGATCCCCTGTCGCACTTTGGATCCCTTCTTGACCGACGAGGACTTTGTGCAGCGCTGCTTTCGCCACCATTGCCAGGGCAAGGATGGAGCCATTGTGGAGGGGGTAATGGGCCTCTTCGATGGACGAGCGCCGGGATCCCTGCCCCTCCCCGAGGGCGGAACGGAGCCTTTTTTTGCCAGCAGCGCCCATGTGGCCCGCCTGCTCGGGATCCCTGTGGTGCTGGTGATCGATGGCAGCGGCATGGGAACGACGGTGGCCGCTTTGCTCTACGGCTTGAGCCGCTGGGATCCCCGCCTCTCCATTGCTGGGGTGATTTTCAACCGGGTGGCCTCGGAGCGGCATGGACAAATCTTGCAGCAGGCAGCGGCTGCAGCGGGGATCCCAGTCTTGGGCCAGTTTCCCCGGCGGGAGGATTTGCGGTTGCCCAGCCGACACCTGGGGTTGGTGCCTGTCTCAGAACTGGATCACTTCCCCCACTGGCAAGCTGCCTGGGCCGAGCTGGCCGAGCAACACGTCAATTGGGATAGCCTATTGCCCCTCATTCGGAGGCTTCCTCCAGCGGTAGGAGAGCTGTGGCCAGGGATCCCCCCTCTCACCGAAAGGACTCCGCCCCGCCGCTGCGAACAGGTACGGGTGGCGGTGGCCCAAGACCACGCCTTTAACTTCTACTACGCCGACAACTTGGATCTGTTGCGGGCCTGTGGAGCCGAGCTGCTGGAGTATTCCCCCCTCCAGGTGGGGCTATGGCCACCGGAGCCCTGCGACGGCGTGCTGCTGGGGGGAGGGTTCCCGGAATTGTTTGCAGCACCTCTATCTGAGAGAATTAACCAACAACCTCCCCCGCCCACCCACCCACCCCTCTACGCCGAGTGCGGCGGACTGATGGTGCTGGGCCAATCCCTTACCGATTTTCAGGGAAAGACCTACCCGATGGCCGGGCTGTTGCCCATCACAGTAGACATGGCCGACCGGCTGTGTTTGGGCTACCGCGAAGCTGCGGTTTTGCGCCCAACCCTGCTGGCCCCAGCCGGGGATCGCCTGCGCGGGCATGAATTTCACCGCTCCCGCAGCACCCCCATCTCCCCCAGCCCAATCTACAGCTGGGGATCCCCCGCCCAGCTTCAACAGGAAGGATGGGCCACCGAGCGCCTTCACGCTTCGTACCTGCATCTGCACTGGGGATCCCGTCCTGATTTGGCCCTGAGATTATTACAGAACTTCTTAAGAATCTCGAAAGGGGATCCCTAAAAAACCGTGCCATCGCTGAGCAGTTGGATGGGAGGAGAAGCATCTGGCCTGAGCTGGGCAGCGATTTGCCGCCCTGCCGTCCAGGTTCCCCCTTGCAGTATTTTCACCAGGGGCAACTCCTGGGCAGAGCAGCCAAGCCTTTCCCGGATTAAGGAGGCAACTTGATCCAGCAAAATCACCGTCAGGGCTCGCCACTCCACAATCACCGTCGAATCTGGAGGATACGGTTGCTGACCAATCTCCGGCTGCTTGAGCTGGATCACCCCCAAATCCACAAACAGCCCCCCGTTGCGATACTCCGCCAAACCCGTCAGCTCATCCAAACCCCCGATTGGGATCCCCTCCTGCTGCAACGGCTCCAGCAGGGAATAGGTCATCCATTGGGACAACTTGTGAAAAGGCACCCAATGGCTCCCCGACTCCGTTTGGGGCAGGTGGGGATAGGGCCAGACATCCCCCAGAGGGATCCCGGCCAGCGAGACTCGCCCAGGCCAAATGGAGCTAAACCCCCTCTGAACTGCCTGGAAGACCTGTGCTGCTTTGATCCCACGGCTGGGATCCTCGGGTTGGATTGCTTCCCACAACCGGCCTGGACGAGGAAGATTGTGACCAGATCCAAAGTAATGAGGTTGAGCCCGCAAAGTTTGTGCCAACCTTTGCAGCAGTTGCCAGCGCCCCTCCAGTCCCAGTAAAGGATTTTCCGGCCCCACCTGGAAAGCTGCTGCCAAATCCGCCAAGGTGATCCGCTCCAGGCCCGCCGCATCCACCTGCAGAGGCTGCTGGGGATCGCTGGAAAACCCACCTTGCCAGAACCAGTCGAAACTGGCCAAGGCCAAACCTTCGGAACGACCCACCACCATCTGACTTTCTGGATCCCAGTACTTCCAGGCAGAGCCTGCGCCTGCGTCCAGCAACACGCTGACGATGGCCAGATCCCACTTGCATCGCAGCCGCTCCAGCGGATCCATGTCTTTAAGTCGATTTTCCAAACGGGCTAGGCGCTCCCCGGATCCCACCTGAAAATGTTGCCAGCGGCTGTGGAAGGGAATTTCCCCGTTGGGATAATGGGCCCGCATTGTGGTGATCACATAGTCGGCTACGGATCCCAGCCGGTTCAGGTCGAGGCGAAAATGCTCTGATTCACCGGCCAAAACCCTTTCAAATAGCAACTGACAGCGATCCCGAATGGCTTGGGGACTCTGAAAATAAGCCACTCGTTTCTCCAGATCAACAGGTGTCAGCATCGAGCCGTTCCTTCTCAATTGTCCATGCCGAGAATTTTCTCAGCATAATCGGGCGGGAACCCACCTTGATCTGCATTCGTCTGCAAGCCTTGGCCCACTTGACACTCCCGCCGGTCTCTTGTCAAAAGACCGCGTCTTACTTCGCGATCGGTGAGACCCTTGCAAGAGAAAGCTTTGAGGCAACTGTCCTGATGACGCGAGCAGCCGCTGAGCCATTTTGAGAAAAGACTGGGCGAGCACTGAGTGAGGATCCCAGTCGATAAGAGTGTTGACTCGGAGTAAACTTTGATGTCTTTGTTAAGAGAAGTGTTGAATACTACATTTCACTGAGGTAGACCTTGCCTACTCTGTGGCCTTAATCACTTCCTTGAGGGATTGTCGATTGTTATGATAGATGTAATCCTAGTCCTAAGCATAAATTACTAGTTAGGTCATTTGCAGCTAGGCTAAGCCCCAAAAGTGCCAATCCGTTAGGGAGGAGTGTGATGTTCACACGGTTGGCGGAACAATACCGCAGCTATGTTCAAGATCTGGTGATGAGTTTGCAGGCTCTGGCCATCGTTTTGGAGAAGCGGGGCTACCCAGCCTCTTGCTACACCTGTGGTACGTCTTTCGAGAGTGCCTCGTTTATGGTCAGTTTACGAGAGGGGCACCTAATCCGCTTTTTGGTTTCCGAATGCTCCATTAGCTGGACAGAAATGCGGGATGACCGGGAGCTTATGAAATTGGAAGGGGCAGAGGCGATTCGCCAACTGCAGGAGCTGGCAGAGCTTATCAAAGATGAGCTGTTGGTCGCCGCCACGCCGGCTGAAGCTCTGGTGGCCAGCACCTGATCCTGGCAGGCCCTAGGTCTGCTCAAACCCAAGCCGTAGCCGATTGGACAACTAAGCCTAACCTTCTAGGCCGCTGCTTTGGAGATTTTTCCCCTGTTGAGGAGTAAGGGTGGAATAGGGATCCCCCTCGACGGAGTGGCAGTTGGCTGGCTGCCCATGCCGCTTGTATGGGGATCCCAGATGACCCGCTCTCCCAGCTTGTATCTGGAGTGGTTTGTGGCGGCAAAGCCTCTCTGAGTAAAGTCTGAGTAAGGTGTCACCGCTGCCAGGGATCCCCTGTTGACGGCTTCATCTTATAACTCTGACCCAATACCCCCAAGGGGATTCGAACCCCTGTCGCATCCGTGAAAGGGATGTGTCCTAGGCCTCTAGACGATGGGGGCGCTCTCCGACAAGGCGATCCTAATCCTAAAGAAGGATAAGTAAGCTTGTCAACCTTTTAATCTGCATCCCCAGACCCACGCCCTGCCAAGTTCAGAATCAAGATCCCCAGCAAAGCCAGGCTCAGCAGGCTGGCAATTACAATCGGTTCATCTGGGATCACGTCCATCTTGGCTTCACCTCACCACATCACAAAGAGCCACACCTCAGACCCGTTCCACATCCCAGAAGAAGAGGGATCCCGCCATAACCACCCGTCTCTTTGCTGTTCTAGCCGGCTCACACCCCATCGAGCCCCGTACGGAGGCGGGCCGGTGAGTCGTCCTGAGCAAAGCATCCGTCCGGTGGCTTAGACTACACTAGTAAGGACTGACCCATCGTTTGGACTGGCATGATTCCCACCGTTATTGAGCAATCTGCGCGAGGCGAGCGCGCCTTTGACATTTACTCGCGTCTCTTGCGGGATCGGATCATTTTCTTGGGCACCCAGGTGGACGACGACATTGCCAACCTGATTGTGGCCCAGATGCTCTACTTGGAATCGGAAGACCCCGAAAAAGACATCTACCTCTACATCAACTCCCCCGGCGGCTCTGTCTATGCTGGCATGGCCATTTACGACACCATGCAGCACATTCAGCCGGATGTCTCCACCATCTGCATTGGTTTGGCTGCCAGCATGGGAGCCTTTCTGCTGGCAGGGGGCACCAAAGGCAAGCGCATTGCCCTTCCCCACGCCCGCATCATGATCCACCAACCCCTTGGTGGAGCTCAGGGGCCAGCTACCGATATTGAAATTCAGGCCAAAGAGATCCTCTTCATCAAAAACAGCCTCAATAGCTTGCTGGCCTACCACACCGGTCAACCTCTAGAGCGCATCGAACGAGATACCGACCGCGACAACTTCATGACCCCAGAACAAGCCAAAGAGTACGGCCTTATCGACCAGGTGATCAGCAAGAGACCCCAGCCAACCCTGGCAGCCGTTTCTTGACCGTCCAGGCCCTGCGGGTGGGTTTGCTCTGCTCCCTCAAAGAAGGGAGCTTTTGGTTTTGGCCGGGGATCCCACCCGAAGGATATTAAGAAAGCCAAAGAAATCTGTATTCTCAGCGGGAAGCAGGGGGTCTTACTTTAATTAAACTAATCAAACTCATAAAGAAAGTAATGATCAGCCCATTATTGCGGATGGTAGCTTAGGATTAAACCTATATAGAGTTGTGTTTGCCGAGATTCTAGCTTAGGCGCTGTATAAATTCCTTTCCGCTGGGTTTGCAAATCCAGGGAGTCGAAGCTAGTGATTGAAGGCGCTCGAAAAGAAGGGTTTAGGGCTTCCATCCGCCGGGATGAAGAGTGTCTTAAAGCCCAACTTTGGCCTCATGGTTGTGGGGCGGTCTTATTCACGGAAACTCGGCGGTCTCGAGTTTTGGCCCTGAGTTTTTCCTCTTGGTTGCATCCGTGAAGGGCATTTTCTGGTTCTGTAATTCGTTCAGAGGGAGATCAACGTGGCCTACTCAGCAACCCAATCCAAAAGCGGCTATCAAGCCGGGGTGAAGGATTACCGACTCACCTATTACACTCCCGACTACACACCCAAGGATACCGATGTCTTGGCCTGTTTCCGGGTTACTCCTCAGCCGGGTGTTCCTCCCGAAGAGGCCGGGGCGGCTGTGGCGGCTGAGTCTTCGACAGGCACCTGGACAACGGTATGGACCGATTTGCTTACCGACTTGGATCGGTACAAAGGCCGCTGCTATGACATCGAGCCGGTTCCCGGCGAAGACAACCAGTACTTCTGCTTCGTCGCCTATCCGCTGGATCTGTTCGAGGAAGGCTCGGTGACCAACATGCTCACCTCGATTGTGGGCAACGTTTTTGGCTTTAAGGCCCTAAAGGCGCTGCGGCTGGAAGATGTACGAATTCCGGTGGCCTACCTGAAAACCTTCCAGGGCCCTCCCCATGGCATTCAGGTGGAGCGGGACAAATTGAATAAGTATGGCCGTCCGCTGCTGGGCTGCACCATCAAGCCCAAGTTGGGCCTTTCTGCCAAAAACTACGGGCGGGCCGTGTATGAAGCTCTGCGGGGCGGTTTGGACTTCACCAAAGACGACGAAAACATCAACTCCCAGCCCTTCCAGCGCTGGCGGGATCGCTACCTGTTCGTGATGGAGGCTGTCCACAAGGCCCAAGCGGAAACCGGCGAGATCAAGGGCCACTACTTGAACGTAACGGCGCCCACCTGTGAAGAGATGTTCAAGCGGGCCGAGTTTGCCAAGGAGTTGGGCGCTCCCATCATCATGCACGACTACTTGACAGCCGGCTTTACTGCCAACACCAGCTTGGCCAAGTGGTGCCGGGATAACGGCATTCTGCTGCACATCCACCGGGCAATGCACGCGGTGATCGACCGGCAGAAAAACCATGGCATCCACTTCCGGGTGTTGGCCAAGTGTTTGCGCATGTCCGGTGGCGACCACCTGCACTCTGGGACGGTGGTGGGCAAGTTGGAAGGCGACCGCGCCATCACGATGGGCTTTGTGGATCTCATGCGGGAAAACTACGTAGAGGCCGATCGCTCCCGCGGCATTTTCTTCACCCAAGATTGGGCTTCCATGCCAGGGGTGATGCCGGTGGCTTCCGGTGGGATCCACGTTTGGCACATGCCGGCGCTGGTGGAAATCTTCGGCGACGACTCGGTGCTGCAGTTTGGCGGCGGAACTTTGGGACACCCCTGGGGCAACGCGCCGGGCGCAACCGCCAACCGGGTGGCCTTGGAAGCGTGTATCCAAGCTCGTAACGAAGGTCGAGATCTGGCCCGCGAAGGCAACGACATTATCCGGGAAGCAGCCAAGTGGTCGCCAGAGCTGGCGGCTGCCTGCGAGCTGTGGAAGGAAATCAAGTTCGAGTTCAAGGCCGTCGACACCCTCTAGAGATCTGCTGGGGGCAGGGGATCCCCACGGCTCTCTTGCCCTACTGGCTCCCTCCCTGGATCGGCAATGGATCTGAAACAGATCGCCAAAGACACCGCCAAGACCTTGATCAGCTACCTGACTTATCAGGCGATGCGCACGGTGCTGGCTCAACTGAGCGAAACAGATCCCCCCAGGGCTCTTTGGCTACAGCAGTTCTCCGCTCGGCAAAACCTTCAGGATGGGGAAGCCTACCTGCGGGCTTTGCTGGCTGAGCGTCCTGAGTTGGCCTATCGCATCATGACCGTTCGTGAACACATTGCTGCGGAGGTGGTCGATTACCTGCCGGAAATGGCCAAAGCTGGCATCCAGCAAGCCAACATGGAGCACCGCCGCAATCATCTAGAACGGATCACCTCAGCAACAGGATCCCTACCCGTTACCCACCCAGAAGCGGGATCCCCCCCACAAAACCCTAGACCCGAAATGGAGTGATACCCATCATGCAAACCTTACCGAAAGAGCGCCGCTACGAAACTCTCTCCTACCTGCCGCCGCTGACGGATCTGCAGATCATCAAGCAGGTGCAGTACATCTTGGATCAGGGCTATATCCCTGCCATAGAGTTCAACGAATCTTCTGAGCCGACGGTTCGCTACTGGACACTGTGGAAGCTGCCCCTGTTCAGCGCCACTTCTCCCCAGGAGGTGCTCAGTGAGGTGCAGGCTTGCCGCAGCGCCTACCCCAACTGCTTTATTCGCGTGGTGGGGTTCGACAACATCAAGCAGTGCCAGGTGCTCAGCTTCCTGGTCTACAAGCCCAGCGGCCTGCGCTAGGAGAGCGTCTTGCCAGTTCCCGGTCAAGTTCTGGCCAGCACCAGGGGAGAGCTTCTCCCCTTTTGGTCAAGCCTCCTGGCTTGACTTCTTTGTATGGCCGTTCTCGGTGGCACGGCAATAGAGACCGTGGTTCGGTAATGGTCATGTACAACGTTGCCGTCAACGGGCAACCGGGGTTGGGAACCAGCCTCGTTGGTCTCGGATGTTGCAGCACTCCTTCAGAGACCTGCGGGTCTATGAAGCAACTGGGACAGAGGAAGGGACAAAAACCTCACTGTTAAGGGGATGGGGCACTAGAAACCCCATCTGCCTATACGGTGGGGTAGTTCATGGTGACCCTATTTCTAGGATCCGATGCCCATAAGGGATCCCAGCCCTGCCGCCAGAAGAGCGGCCAAAGTTGTTTGAATGCCGTTCACGACTTCGTTGGTCATCCAGGCCAAACGGGGTTGTAACACCACTCCCATCCAGCTTTCCGCCAGGGTGGCCAGGATCCCAGCCAGCCAGCAGATGCCCAACCAAAATGGGCTTTCCCCCACCCACTCCCCGCCAATCCCCCAGGCCAACCCGGCCATCCCTGCCGCTGCCGCCACCCCCGCCAGGGATCCCTCTAGGCTCACGGCTCCTTCTGTGCCCGCCGGCACGGACTGGAAGGTGGTGATCAAAAAGGTCTTGCGGCCATAGGCTTTCCCCACCTCGCTGCTGACGGTATCGGCCAATTTCGCTGCAAAGCTGGCGCTGTATCCCAACCACCACAGGGGATGCGGGAAGAAAGCGTATCCTAGCGCACATACTGCCCCGGTTAAAGCGGATCCCCAGACGTTCTCCGGCCCTCGCGCCCCCTCTCGCTTTTCGGCGATCCCCTGCGCCTGCTTGCGCCGGATCCCCAGTTTGGTTACGGCTGTTCCCACTAAAAAATAGGCAGCTACCACCGCGTAGCCCCGCCCCCCCAGCCCCCCCCACACCAGCAAGCCCAGAAGGCCCGCGTGGATGACCCCTGCTCGCGTCAGAGCTTTCTGAGGGCTCAGCAGACCCAGCACCACCAGAGCCAGGTTGAGCCAGAGTGCCACCCCCCACTGACTCAGAAGCCACGCCTGCCACATAAACGCTCAGAAGGGGGTGAAATTGCAACCGAGGTTGACATTCTCCCTGCCCTAAAGGGTAAGGATTCTTTCCCAGGTCGCAGGATGATCCCCACTTCCTGGGCCACACCACCCTTGCGAGTGATGGGGGATGCCATGACCCCAACTACTGGGATGAACTCGCAGATACTTTTCCTGTTGACACTGCGCCATATTCAAGTTGGCGGAGTTCAACCAGCACCATAGCACAAAGCCGCCCTGTTCAGCTTGCTGCCGCGCAGCGGTAGGACGGGGCTTGCAACCCAGCTTTCTTGGTCAACTACAGAAACGGAGAGGGAGGGATTCGAACCCTCGACGGAGCTTTTGGGCCCCGTAACTTCTTAGCAGGAAGCCGCTTTCGACCACTCAGCCACCTCTCCAGGGCCAGGAAGGGCAATGGCAAGCTGGGATCCAGCCACCAGTTCACTCATTGTAGGGGATGGGATCCCACCCGGCAACTGCCCCCTGACCCGCCCTGCAAAGACTCCGTCCCGCTATCGCGATCAGCCGGGATCCCTCCTGGGGTTGGGTGAGTCTAGCTCACCACCTGCAGGTAAATATCGAAGCTGCCGCTATTGTCGCCGTAGCTGCCCTTGGCGTCATTGATGTTGAAGGCAATATCCAGGTTGGGATCCAGATCCACCTCTTGGGGCTGCTCTGGCGAGGACTCGAAAACCTGATGGGCCACCAGTTGGGCGTTGGGTTGAAACAGCACAATCCCGTAGCGGCAGAGGCCCGGGTAGCGCCACTCCTCAGGGGTCGGGATCCCTTTGCCAAGGGGCGAGCGGATGCTGGTGGAAAACGAGAAGCCATAGCGCCAAGCCACATTCCTGGGGAAAAAGCGGATACGGCTGGCCCGCAACGGACGCCCTTGCCAGCGTAAAATGTTGCCCGCCTCTTGGTTCACCCGCAGGTCACGGAAAGCCATCCAAGCCTGTAAAGCTTCTTCTTCAGGTTGGATCCCTTCGATGGCCAGGGCCTGGCTCCAATCCAAGTCACTGCCATCGCAGGTGATCTGCCGCGGAATTTGCGCCAAATCCAGTTGTGCCAACCCCAGGGTATCAGACGCAGATTGGGTAAACATCTATCTCTCCTTTTTCCATCTGATTTTTCAAAATGACTCCAGAAAGGATGGGCTCCCTCCCCAGAGATTGAGGAGCCGCAGGGATCCCAAAAATGTGTCTAGGGAAGGGTTGTAAGAGACCAACCTATCCACATCTCCCCTGCTGGGTAGAGAATGTCAGATGCACGATGCCCAACGGAGCTGAAAACCTCAAGCTCTTGCCCAAACGGATGAGAGGTTGGGAGTTCAAGCCCCTTTAGCAATAGATCAACTTTACTTGATGAATAGGAGCTATTCCCGAAAAAAGAGCCCTTTGCAATACTTTTTTAGGGAACCTTAGAGAGTTGTTAATCCCCTGTGACTTGGCTGCCCATAAAGACCAGAATCCAAATCCGGGTTTGGTGCAGATCTTCCAGAGACTCGTATTCTGGAACACATTAGTTTGTGCAATCCCCTGTTGAGCACTCTTGCACTCGACCCCTGGGCTCTCCCCGACCCGGAGCGCTCTGGCAAGCGCTTTTGATTTGATAAGATCGCCGTCATAGGTCTCGCAGGGTGCCCGGCGCCCACCGCATGCACGACAACCCCACTTCCATCTCTACTGACTTCGAAATCATCTCTCTGTCCGATCCTCAGCAGGCCATGTCTTTGGCGGGCATTCAGGAGGCCAACTTGAGGTGGATCAGTCGCTCCAGCGGTGCCTCTGTAACGCTGCGCGGACAAGACCTGTATCTGAAAGGCACTCCTCAACAGCGGCAGCAGGTGCGGCAATGGCTAGAATTGCTGAAGCCGCTTTGGCAAACTGGACACCCTGTTACTGTGATCGATGCAGAGCAAGCTTTTCGCGCCCTCTCCGGCCAGGAGGCTGCCGCCTATCAGCAAGCACAAGCAGGAGTTTTGGCCCGCACCCGCAAAGGGGAGCTCATCCGACCGAAGACGCCCCGCCAACAGGAGTATGTGCGAGCCATTCGCGCCCATGACCTCTGCTTTGGCATCGGGCCGGCGGGTACCGGCAAAACCTATCTGGCTGCCGTTGTGGCCATCACGGCTCTGCAAAACCGAGAGTATGAGCGCCTGATCTTGACTCGCCCGGCTGTGGAAGCGGGAGAAAAACTGGGGTTTTTGCCGGGGGATCTGGTGGAAAAGGTGGATCCCTATCTGCGGCCCCTTTACGATGCCCTATTCGAGTTTATTGACCCGGCCAAGCTGCCGCAGTTGATGGAGCAGGGGGTGATCGAAGTGGCGCCGCTGGCCTACATGCGAGGCCGCACTTTGAGCAATGCCTTCATTATTTTGGATGAAGCCCAGAACACCACCCCTGAGCAGATGAAGATGGCCCTTACCCGGCTGGGGTTCCGGTCGCGCATGGTGGTTACCGGGGATCTCACCCAAACGGATCTGGGCAAACATCGCACGTCGGGCTTGGCCGCCGCGGAGCGCATTCTGGCAGGGGTGGAGGGGGTTGCCTTTTGCTACTTCGACCAGCGGGATGTGGTGCGCCACCCTCTGGTGCAGCGGATTGTCGATGCCTACGCGCGCTACGAGGGGCAGTCGTGAGGCTGAGGGTGCTCTTTTTCGACGCTGTGGGCACTTTGTTTCGGGTGCGGGGCAGTGTGGGCCAGGTTTACGGCCAGGTGGCAGCGGAGTACGGGGTGAGGGTGGATCCCCAAGCCTTGGATCGCGCTTTTGGCCGAGTTTTTGCCCGGGCTCCAGCCCCGGCCTGCCCAGGGTTGACGGGATCCCCTTTGCCGGATTGGGAGCAGGCCTGGTGGCGTCAGGTGGTGCGGGAGACATTTGCCCAGGTGGGATCCCTGGCTGCCTTCGGAGAGCACCGGTTTGAGGACTTCTTCACCCAACTGTTTGAGCACTTTGCCGGGGCGGATCCTTGGGAGCTGTATCCCGAGACGCTGCCGGTTTTGCGGGCCCTGCAGCAGGAAGGGATCCGGCTGGGGGTGATCTCCAACTTCGACAGCCGCTTGCCCAGAGTGCTACAGCAGTTGCAGTTGGATCCCTACTTTTCCAGCCTCACCCTCTCCACCCAAGTGGGCTATGCCAAGCCCCATCCCCGCATCTTCCAAGCTGCCCTGGCAGCCCACGGGATCCCCCCCGCAGCCGCCGGCCACATTGGCGACAGCCACCGCGAAGACTACCAGGGGGCAAAAGCAGCAGGCTTGAGGGCCCTTTGGCTGGATCGAGAGGGGAAGGAGAGCTCCGGCCCAGAGCGGATAGAAGATCTGTGGGGATCCCTCTCCATGCTCAACGGGCCGAAGCAGAATTGAGCAGCAGGGGGGTGAAAAGGCCACCTGGCTTGAGCAGGTAACGCCGCAGGTTCATCTGCCGCTCCAGCAGACAAGCATGGCCGCTCTGGGGAGAGATCTCTATCTGTGCTTGGGGCAGCCGTTCCGCCAGTCGGCCCACCTCCTGCACCGAGGGCAAGAGGCGATCCCGGCCCCCTGCCACCAGCAAAGTCGGCATGGTCATCAACTCCAGAGGCAGCTTCTCCACAACAAAGGATCCCAGCAAAGCCAAGCGCTGGGCAGCCACTGTGGGCTCAACACTGTGAACCGCCTGGCGCAGCCGCTCCCGATCCGGCGGCTCCATTTGGCTGAGCTCCGCCAAAGCCCCCAACCCTCGCTCCGACAACTGGTGATAGAGCGCCGGCGGCAAAAAGGGCAAGAGAACATGTCCTGCCCACCACCAGGGCCTACGTCGCAGCGACGAGGCTGGATTGACCAAAATGAGGCCACGGCACCGTTCCGGCCATTGGGCGGCCACCAACAAGGCCAGGCAGGCCCCAAAGGATTCTCCACACAAGTACGCCCCCGCTTCTAGCTGGGATCCCACCCAATCGGCCAGGGTTTCCCAGCTATCCCCCGCTTCCGGGTGGTTCAAACTCAGGGGGCGAATGCGAAACTCCCGCTGCAGAGCCTGCGCCTGCCGGTAAAACAACGTACCTGTGCCATCCATACCGGGCAAATACAGCAGCAGGGGCCGCTCCTGACCGACCGCTCCCGTTGCCGGGCTGACCAAGCTAGAGGCAGATGCTACCGGCTCGCCACTCAACTTTCTCATCTCTCTGCCAATCCCAATCGCACCTGTTCTCGGGCCGCTGCAGTTAGCTCTTGAATGACCTGCATTCGCTCGCGTCGGGATCCCTGGCGCTGCTTCCTGCCCACCCAAAGGGGGGATCCCACCCTGAGCACCACCCGCCGATACAACACCACCGGATGTCCCCCTTCCTGTTGAAATCGGGGTTCAGTGGGGTCAAACCAGCGGAAAAAAGCCATAGGAATATCTACTCCCCGCCATTCTTCCTGCGCCCACACCGCCACCGGCAGAATCGGCAAGGGATCCACCGCTGCCGCCAGCGCCAGGTGGGCAAAACCTGGCTGAAACCGCCCCACCTCCCCAGGCGAGGTCTCACGGGTGATCTGCTCCGCCCCTTCTGGGAAGATCCCCACACCCACCCCCGCTGCCAAACTGGCCTGCGCCTGGCGAAAAAAATGGATTTGCTGTCGGGATCCCTGCTTGAGGGGAATGCAGTCCAAAGCCAAGGCGATCTCCCGCAGCAGCGGCACCTGAGCCAGGTAGTAATGGCAGGCAAAGCGAATCGGTCGGCCCAACCCCGCGATCAGCACCGGTGCATCCAGAAAACTGCGGTGATTGCTCACCACCACCAGCGGGCCAGCAGGAACACGCTCCCCTCCCTCCACCCACACTTCCGTCTGGAAAAGGGTAAGCAACAACTGGGCCAGCATCCTGGGGTCTGGAGGCCAAGAGAGAGCAGAATTGGCTGAGAACGCTGCGAAGGATCCCATCAATAGTCCACCCCGCGCCGCAGATCGGCCCCCTGCTCGGCATAGTGCTTGTGGCTCACCATTTCCGAGTGGACAGAGGCCAGCTCAAAGTAAGGTAAGGGGGCATGGCACCGCCCCGTGATGATGATCTCCGTGTCCCGCGGCTTGCGCAGCAAAGCCTGGACAATCGGCTCCACGTCCAGCAGCTCCAGATCCACCGTCGGGTTCAACTCATCCAAGATGATGGTTTTGTACAGGCCAGAAGCGATGGCCGCCCGTGCCAACTCCCAGCCCCGCTCCGCTTCTACATAGTCGATTTCCTGTTGTTTGCCCCGCCAGACAATGGCGTCCCGACCGCAACGCTGGTGATCCACCAAATCGGGGTAGCTTTCCCGCAGGGCCCGAATGGCTGCATCCTCGGTGTAGCCCGTTCCCCCCTTCAGCCATTGCATGATCAGTACACGATGGGAGAGATCCTTACTGATGCCGCGCCCAATGGCTTGCAGAGCCCGACCCAGAGCGCTGGTGGATTTTCCCTTGCCGTTGCCGGTGTAGATCTCGATGCCGCTGGAAGGGGGTTGGCCGTTTTGGGGATCCGCCGTCCGACGCAGGCTGCGCATTTCCGAATGCAAATCCGCCAGGTCGATAATTGCCTTAGGAGCACCCCGACCAGTGATGATCACCTCCATGGCCTCCGGCTTTTGCTTGAGGGTACTGACCACCTCCTCCACAGGCAACAGGCCCAGATCCAGCACCGGGTTGAGCTCATCCAGCACCACCACCGAGTAAAACCCCGACGCCAAAGCCCCTTTGGCCACGTCCCAGCCACGGCGGGCCTCCTGACGGTCAAACTTGGTGATCTCGTCTGGGCCAAAAAACTCTCCCCGCCCGGTGCGCAATTGATCGATGAGATGGGGGAAGCCTCGCTGCAGAGCCGCAATGGCCGCATCCTCAGCATAGGTTCGGCCTGGCCCCTTGAGAAACCGCACCAGCAACACCCGGCTGGGGGCCGCCTTTTCGATCCCCAAGCCAATGGAACGCAGCACAACCCCTAGGGCCGCCTGGGACTTGCCTTTGCCCTCGCCGTCGTAGACATGGATCTGGCCCCGTCGCCGATCAAACTGCTGGGCAGTCACAATCCCAATTTCTGCCATGCCCCTCCGCGTCATCCTGCTGTGGGAAAATCCCACTTTTCTACCCCCATCTTAGAGCCTACTTGGAGCCTAGCCAGAACTTGGGCAGGAGGGGGAAACTAAAAAGCTCCCAAGAGGCCGGAAAGACCGGGGTAAGATGAGCAATGGTTGTCCAGCCGATGCCTGTCTAGCGAGGGATCCCCCTTGTATCCGACTGCATTTTCTTCTCGCCCGTTACTCCCTGCTGTGGATAGCCCTATTGAGCTGGTGGGGGGGACGCCGCTGATCCGTCTGCGGCGGGTTGCTGCCGATTTGCCGGAATCGGTACGGGTATATGGCAAGGCAGAGTGGTACAACCCTGGGGGTTCAGTCAAGGATCGCCCGGCCCTCAACATGATTCGCGCTGGCGAACGCCAGGGCAAGCTTACCCCCGGCAAGATCATCCTCGATGCTACCAGCGGTAACACCGGCATCGCCTATGCCTGGATCGGGGCCGCCTTGGGCTACAAGGTCAAGCTGGCTCTTCCCGCCAACGCCAGCCCGGAGCGCAAGAAGATCCTGGCTGCCTATGGCGTGGACTTGGTTCTGACGGATCCCGCTCTGGGATCCGATGGGGCCATCGAGAAAGCCCGCGCCCTCTATGCGGAAAACCCCGAGCTTTATTTCTACCCTGACCAGTACAGCAACCCCGCCAACTGGCAAGCCCACTACGAAACCACTGGGGTGGAGATTTGGGAGCAAACCCAGGGGCAGGTCACCCATTTTGTTACCGGGCTAGGCACCAGCGGCACCTGTATGGGGGTGGGGCGGCGCCTGCGAGAGTATCGCCCGGATATCCAAATCATTGCCATGCAGCCCGACTCTCCCTTCCATGGCCTGGAAGGGCTCAAGCACATGGCCACAGCTCTAAAACCCGAGATTTACGATCCCACCCTGCCTGACCAGCACATCGAGATCTCCACAGAAGCAGCCCAGAAAATGGTTAAGCGCTTGGCTTTAGAGGAAGGCTTGCTGGTGGGCATCTCTGCCGGGGCCAATGTGGTGGCAGCCCTAGAGGTGGCCCGTCAGCTCTCCTCTGGAGTGGTGGTGACCATCTTTTGTGACGGGGCTGACAAGTATCTTTCCGAGCGTTTCTGGACAGAGGATTAACTTTCAGGCATGGGGAGTATGTCAACAAGGCAGGACAAGCCGTCGGCTGCAAAATGGCCAATGCCCTTAACAACTCCACCCTTCTGTCGCTATGATGGTTAGGCTCGGAAGCGGATGTGGCGGAATTGGTATACGCGCACGTTTGAGGGGCGTGTGGCTTTGCCTTGCGAGTTCGAGTCTCGCCATCCGCATCGATCCCTCCCGGAAAGATGTGGAAAGTGGTACACCATTTACCCAAGATTCCATCGCTGGAGTCGCTTGGGAGTCTGGGAGAGAATGTTTCAGTTCTTCATCACAGAACCCGATTGAGAGCATCTTGTCCTGGACTCAACCATCGTTCGTGCTCACCCCTGCGCAGCCAAAGGGGAGCAAGCCTTGGGCAGGAGTCGAGGTGGATACAGCTGGCAAGAAGAACACACGAAAGTGATAGGGGATAGAGGATAGGATTCCCATCGATTTACGCAGAGGATAGGGGAGAGTCGGGTGGTGATTCCTTCTAGGAAGAAGAGGAGGGTGGTGCAAGATTACGACCGGCATGTTTACAGAGAGAGGCACCCAGTAGAGTGCTTTTTTCAGAAGCTGAAGCAGTATCGGCATTTGTTTTCTCGTTTTGACAAGTTGGTCAGGAACTTCTTGAGCTTTCTCGACTTCCCAGGTGCTCTCTTCTGGCTCAAATATACAAATATAATACAAATATAAAGACCAACAGAACCTAGCAAGTTTTGGGGCATCCTGTGAACAGCTCTCAGGGTGCTTGCACGGGCGGTGGGTTGTTGCGCAAAAACGGCTGTACGGCTACAAATCCCAACCCAAACGATCCGACGACCAAGACGACTGCAGCGGCCATCCAAAGGACGGCAGAGCCCTGGGATCCGTGATGTTGCTCCCGTACCCGCTGATAAATGCCGGTGGAATAGGCTGAGGAGTCTGCCTCGCCGAGATAGGGATCCGGGCCGCCCCTATCCTGCATCAACTCGTCCAGGGAAGGAACCTGGTAGCCAGTGCGGGGGTAGGGCTCGGCAGAGGTGTGGGTGGAAGGGTGGCGAAGGGAATCAAAGGAGGACGGGGCAAAGCCGTTGGATGAGAAGGAGGGGGTCTCGTTGCGGGTCTGTCGGCGCTTGAGGCGATTCAAAAAATCGTAGCTGGGAGGGGCTTCCGGTTGGCCGGGATTGGCAGTCGGGCTGTTCTGTTGGAAAGAGGCTTCAGAAGCTGCAGCAACTTGGGCAGCCTGGCCATTTGCGTCAGCAAGCCGTAGGCTGATTTGCTGCAGGCGCTTCAGGGTGTGGCCCAATTGCCCCTGGAACTCTCGGGTGATGGCAGCGAGCTCTCCAGACAACTGCTGATGCAGAGCGCGCAGGTGCTGGTTTTCCGAGGAAAGCAGGCTTATCTGCTGACGGGCAGACTCCAACTCTTCGGCCACTTGTTGATACACCTGAATCGGCACCACCCCTGGCCCCGTCTCCATTGCGGCAGGGGAGCGAAAGCCACTGGGGTTACTGTTGCTGTTGCGAGCGCCAGAGGGGCTAGAACCCCGAAAACCGTATTGCATAAATTGGGATCGACTCGGAAGGACAGGGGGCTGGGACAGCTTGACACAGAGGGATCCAAGATATCAGGGATCTCCAAGGATAGTGCTGAACACCGGCAATCTAAAGGCGTGCAGCTCTAGCTTTAGTGTAAGCCGCGATTGCTACCCCAAGCATACCGCTAAGCCTTTGGAATGGGCGATCTCTTCACAGCAATTTTTCCCGCCCACAAGCGCCATTTCCCCGCTGCTTCCAGGTTGCGCTGTCGTTCCCACGTCACGAATACTCTCCCACCAAGTCCGGGGAGCCTGAAGATTCGGAATCCGAGGCAGAGGAGTCCCGCAGCAGCCGCTCCAGATCCCGTCGCAGCGGTGGTTCCAACTGTTCCAGCTCGTTGACAAAGTCCTTTATACCCTGAAACTGGCGATAAACGGAGGCAAAGCGCACGTAGGCCACCTCACTTAGGTGTTGCAGGCGCTCCAGCACCATCTCGCCGATGCGCAGGCTGGTTACCTCTTGGGCATCTTCCAATTGCAGTTTTTCTTCGATCTCATTGACCAGCTCTTCCATCTGTCTGACGGTGACGGGGGTTTTTTGGCAGGCACGCATCACCCCTTGCAGGATCTTGTTGCGGTTGAAACTTTCGCGGGATCCATCCCGTTTAATGACCATGATGGGCATGAACTCGATGCGCTCATAGGTGGTGAAGCGGTAGCCACAGGACATGCATTCTCGCCGCCGCCGCACACTCTGGCCACCTTCTGCCGAACGAGATTCCAAAACTCGGATTTCTTGTTTGCTGCAGCGGGGACATTTCATGGCTTGCAGTCCTTACAAAGCGACAGGTGGGTAGGAGGGTGCCTCAATTTTACCGGATGCTTAATCTTCTGGTGCTTAGACAGATTGCAAATGAGATGGACTCTGTTCGTCGAGTGCAGATTGCAAGGGATCCCACCAAGCAGCGGCTTGCACCTGGATCTGGGCCTTCAGCTCCGGTTCCATGCGATCCAAATGGATCAATACCCATTTCATTCTGCCCAAGGGGGCTAAGAGGGATCGCTGACGCAACAGGAAGTCCCAATACAACGTATTGATGGGGCAGGCTTGTTTGCCAACCTTTTCGCTGGGATTGTAGCGGCAATGGCGGCAGTAGTCACTCATTTTGCGGATGTACTGAGCAGAGGCGGCATAGGGTTTGGTGGAGAGCATGCCCCCATCGGCAAAAAGGCCCATGCCGATGACGTTGGGCTGCATCACCCAGTCGTAGCTGTCGATAAACACATCCTGAAACCACGCTTCTACTGCCTGGGGCTGAATGCCACTGATGAGGGCGAAATTGCTGAGCACCATTAGCCGCTGGATGTGGTGGGCATAACCATGACGGCGAATTTGATCCAGGGTGTGCTGCAGACAGGCCATGTCGGTTTTGCCCGTCCAAAAAAACTCTGGCAGGGGTCGCTGGTGGCCAAAAAAGTTGTTCTGGGCATAGCCGTTGGGCATTTGGTATTCGTAGAAGCCGCGCATGTACTCCCGCCAGCCCAGGATCTGGCGGATGAAGCCTTCGGCGGAGGGCAGGGGGATCCCGCCGCGATGGTAGGCTTGTTCGACGGCAGCGATGACTTCGTGGGGGGTGAGCAGGCCCAAGTTGAGGTAGGGAGAAAGCAGCGAGTGGAAAAGGAAGTCTTCCCCGGCTTGCATGGCGTCTTGCCAGGGGCCGAAGTGGGGCAGGCGCTCGTGAATGAAATGATCAAGCACTTGCAGGGCTTGGGCGCGGGTGACGGCCCAGCCAAATCCTTCTAAGGATCCGAAGTGATGGCCGTAGTGTTGCCTAACTTTTGCGATGACAGCCTGGGTAATGGCATCGGGGGAAAAGGTGAGGGGCCGAGGATAGCGCATTCCCGGTTTGGGAGGATGGCGGTTCTCCCGGTCGTAGTTCCAGCGCCCGCCCAGGGGCTTGGGGCCGTCCATGAGAATGCGAAAGCGTTTGCGCCCTTCGCGGTAAAAGTCTTCCAGGAGCAGGCGCTTGCGACCTGAGGCCCACTCGATAAATTGATCAGCTGTCCAGAGGAAGTGGTTGTTTTCCACAACCAAGAGGGGGCAAGGGAGGGTGGATCTCAGCTTTTCTATTTCATCTCGGACTGGAATATCGGCGGGCTGCATGAGGCGGATCTGCTGCAGTTGATGCTGCTTGGCCCAGGTTTGCAGGGGCTCGGCATAGCTGTCGGCTTCCACGTAGGTGACTGGGTAGCCCCGCTGTTGCAGTTCTTGGGCAAAGTGACGCATGGCCGACCAGACCAGCACCAATTTCTGCTGATGGTGGTTGCGGGAGCTGGCCCACCGGTGAGATTCGATGAGAATGACGGGAACTCGGTCTGGGGATAGGGTCGAGAGGGAAGCGAGGGCGGATTGCTGTGGGTGGAGTTGATCCGCAAGGATCCAAACCCCTTCTGGGCCGGCAGATGGAGCGATCATGGGATGCTGAAGCTCTCGGTCTATGGGAGGAGCGCTGAGAATGACACAGGTTGAGTTTAGCTCTGGGGGGCAAGGCCAGGTGGCAGTTGCAAGGGATCCCAATGTCTGCTGAATCTCTGCGGATTGTTTTCAAAGCATGAACGGTACAGACGAGGAGAGAGAGACATTGCCGGAGAGACCCCACAGGCCGGGGATCCCTTTCCTGCGGTGGTGGGCCGGGCTGGGGATGGTGGCCCTGCTGCTGCTGGTGATCTGGAATTGGACGGATCCCTTGCCGCCAGCCTGGGATGAGGCGCAGCATTTGTTGCAGGCGCAGGCGTTTGGGCTTCACCTGGGACGGTTTCGCTGGGATGGGCTGTGGGGGCAGCAGTTTTTGCATTTGAACCAGCGCTACCCCCCTTTGGCCTATTGGCTGGGGATCCCCTTGGCAGTTCTACATCCGTTCAGCCGGGCGGACGGGCAGTTGCTCAACTTGGGGTTGCTGGGGGTGCTGGTTCTGGCAACGCAGCGGCTGGGACAGCGGGTCTATCGCTCCTGGAAAGTGGGCTGGCTGGCGGCGGCGCTGCTGCTCCTCTATCCGGGGATCACGGCTTTGGCCCACGTGTACATGTTGGAGTTGCCGCTGGTGGTGGCGGTGACGCTGGCGTTTTGGGCGCTGTGGGCCTATGGGGAGAAGCCTTCCTGGTGGGGGGCGGTGGGGG
>NZ_JANSIN010000020.1:0-41572 GCF_047462115.1 Synechococcus sp. R50.1
AGTCTTTTTGACGGAACGAGAAGATGCGTGCGTCGTAGGTAGCGAACCTACGCTTGAACTCTTTAACTGGACGGTTGCGCTGTCTCGCCACTTTGCGGGCGCCGGCCACCCGTCTGCAGACCTGTTGGGCCAAGTTGCTAGACAAGCCGAATCGGGCGCGAATCTCGTAGTAGCAAAGGGATTGGAGTTTGACCGCATTGACGATCTTCTCCGGCGTGTTCTGGTTAACCCAGTTCAGTGCCTGCACAAAGGCATCCATCGTCGCGTCCAATTTAACGGCTTGCGACGGGGACACCTTGAGCTTGCAGGAGATGGTCAGGACTTGGCTCATAAGTTCATTGTACTTCATCAAAGCGCTTTCCTCCCGACACTGACCCTACGGGTACAGTGCGGGGCTCCTGCGCTAGTAAGCTGAAGAAGGGATCCCCGATGGCCACTGCCGCTTGCGGGGACGGATTTGCGACACTGCTTATCTAGGGGCTTTCATTCGCTATCAGGTATGGGTGTCGGGCTGTGAGGTGAAACTTTTGGCTGTGCAACCCAACCCCGGCCTGAATTTGCAGCAGTTGCCGGAAGGGACGGAGGTGACTTTAAGTTGGGATCCCAGCCGGATGCACCGCATCCCCGAATAGGGCTCTCAATCCCGATCTCCTCTGGAGCTTGTCTATCCGGCGTCGGCGCTATCTTGCAGGCAGTTGACACTCCCGCCGACTGAAGTCGAGGGATTCTTACGTAGCCCAGAAACGGGCTCGCAACGGCGTTGTCAAAGGGAGAAAAGCGGGCCATGATGCGCATTTCCATCCAGCCGGGGAGCGGGATCCCTGGCTCCGTGCAGCTCTTTAATTTGCTCTGCTTCGCCATTGCCTGTGGGCAGTTTCCTCCCGGCTGCCGCCTGCCCAGCACCCGTCAATTGGCTATGCAAACAGGCCTGCATCGCAACACCATCCACAAGGTTTACCGCCAATTGGAGGCTATGGGCCTGGTGGAAACCCGCGCTGGATCTGGCATTTACGTGAGCCGCTCCGCCCGCCAGGTGGTTAACTACTCTCGCGGCCTGGGGGAAAACCTGGATCGATCCCGACAGGTCCTGGAGCAGGTGCGCCAGGGCATCGACCAGCTGCTGCAGCAGGGGTTTTCTTTGGAGCAGGTGCGGGATCTGCTGCTAGCGGAGATCGATTGGCGATTGCGCTGCAGTGCCCAAGTGCTGGTGTGTGTGCCCAACCGGGATTTGGGTACAGGACAACTGATGGCCCAGCAAATCCAGCAGACTTTGGGCATCCGGGTCCAGTTGGTGCCCCTGGAGGAGCTGGCCACCGTTCTGGATCAGATCCATTCCGGCACTGTGGTGACGCTGCACTATTTTCTCAGCGCCGTCGAGGCCATTGCCCAACCCCGGGGGGCCCGTGTTCTGACAGTGGAGGTGTCCGACTACGCCCGCGAAATTGCCCTGATCCGCCAATTGCCTTCCTACGCCTGTCTGGGGCTGGTGAGCATCAGCACTGCCCTGCTGGAGGTTGCCGAGGTGATCGTCCACAGTCTGCGGGGAGACCTGCTGGTGCTGACGGCAGTGATCTCGGATACGGAACGGGTGGGATCCCTAATCCGCCGCGCCCATACGCTGATTTGCGATGAGGCCAGCTACCCCACCCTGCGGGTCTTGGTGCGCCAAGCCCGAGCCGATCTAATCCGCACACCCAACCTAGTCTGCGCCACCCCCCACATCGGAGAAGCAGCCATGGCCGAGCTGCGACGGGAATTGGGTGGGATCCCTGGAGCCGGAGGGGATAGAGAGGCGGGCGGCAGCGGTTTGCAGAGTAAAGAAACGCATTAAGCCTTGTTGCAGGTGAGCCATTTTGCGGATGACAGGCTGCCCAAGATCGTGCTTAAGTGAAAATACGGTAAAAGCTCTCTCATTTTGATTCATCGCTGATCAGTCTTTACACGCATGGTGATCCTCGACTACGCCTCCGCCAATCACGACTATGTGGCGGTTACACGGGAAGGTTTCTGGGAGGCCATCCGCTTCCAAGACCATTTTTACGTCTTCAACCGGGGCTTTTCTCAGCTGCAAGAGGCCATCGCCAGTTGCCGCTACGACATGGATCACGGATCCCTGATCAGCCTCGTGGTGGTGCGCCCTCAGGGCTATGAAGTGTGGTCGCAGGTGGGATCCGACATTCCCGTCTTGCCGAAGCAACTCTTGAGCCCCACAGCCAGGGACTCCGTCTCGCCGGCGCGCCAGTGCTCCGCACCCCTGTCACCAGAGCGGAAGCGTCGCATAGCAATGACGGCTCCATCGGGGCCCGAACGTCCTTTCTGGTCTTTCTGGGGCTGGGGATCCAAGGCTTATGTGGTGGATGGCGAGCCGGCTGCACCCCAGTCTTTGTTTTACCGCAGCCCTCGGCCCTACAACGCGCTACAGGCTTGAGCCGGAATCGGTTGCGCCAGCGTCGTGCAGCAACAGTTTCAGGGAACAGGACGGCTCCACATGCAAATTGAGATCCGGCTCTTCCACCAGCAGGGGCACGCGCTCGGCCACTTCCAGGCCAAATCCTTTCAAGCCGCTGATGTGGCGAGAGGTGTTGCTGATCAGGCGCATTTTGCGCACCCCTACATCCCGTAGGATCTGGGCGCCGATGCCGTAATCGCGCAAGTCCATCGCCACCGGTGGCGCGGTTTCAGAAAGTCCCAGATCTTGCCGGGCGTAGGACTTGATTTGCTCGATGAGACTCAGCTCCTGCTCTTGCCGGCGCAGGTACACCAGCACCCCCTTGCCTTGGTGGTCGATCATTTTCAGGGCGGCGGTCAATTGGCGGCGACAATCGCAGCGCAGGGATCCCAGCGCATCCCCTAGGGGACACTCCACATGGACGCGCACCAGGACGGGCTCAGCGGCAAATTGGGCCGGATCCCCTTTCACCAGGGCCAGGTGCTCGACTTGGTTGAGGCTATCGCGGTAGCCGTAAACCCGAAACTGGCCAAACTCCGTTGGCAGGGTGGCGGCAGCCTCTCGGTGAACCAGTTGTTCGGTGCGCAAGCGGTACTCGATGAGGTGGGCGATGGTGATGATCTTCAAATCGTGCTGACGGGCATATTCGATCAACTGGGGCAGGCGGGCCATGGAGCCGTCTGGGTTTTGGATCTCGCAGATGACCCCCGCCGGATACAGCCCGGCCAACATCGCCAGATCCACCGCCGCTTCCGTATGGCCAGCCCGTTTGAGCACCCCGCCCTCCCGTGCCCGCAGCGGAAAGACATGCCCAGGCCGGCGCAGATCTTCCGGTCGCGTGTGCGGGTGAATGGCCGCCTGAATGGTGCGAGAGCGATCGGCGGCGGAAATGCCGGTGGAAACTCCAGCCTCTGGCCCAGCATCAATGCTGACGGTGAAGGCAGTTTGGTTGCTGTCGGTGTTCTGCCCCACCATCAGCGGGATCTTCAGCTCATCGAGGCGGGATCCCTGCATGGCCAGGCAGATAAGGCCCCGCCCGTAGGTGGCCATGAAGTTGATAGCTTGGGGCGTGGCAAACTGGGCAGCACAGACCAGATCCCCTTCGTTTTCTCGGTTTTCGTCATCGACCACGATGACCATGCGACCACACTTGAGGTCTTCGAGGGCTTCGGGGATGGAGTGGAAGATCGTTTCTGTCTCGGCCTGCGGGATGGCACTCATGGAAAAGGGGACGCAAAAAGGGAAAACCTGGCACAGCCGGCTCTGGGCACCGGATCTGCCGGATCTATGCTAGAGCAAACCGGGCGACAGGTAGGGATCCCAAGACAGAGTCAGTACTTGGGAATCGAGGGATCGTAAGCCTCTGCCCAGGCGAGGATCCCCCCGCGCAGGTTTTTTCCTTGGATCCCAGCAGCTTGCAGGATCTTCAGGGCTTTGGCCGAGCGTGCCCCACTCTTGCAGTGGACGATCAGCTCTGAGCCGTTAAGGAGGCGACGCACCTGCTCCACCCCGTCGCCGTTTTCAATTTGGGGCAGGGGGATCAGGTGAGCACCAGGGATCCGGCCTATCTCCCACTCATTTGGGTTGCGCACATCGACCAACACAAAGTCTTGGTGAGCATCCATCCGCGCTTTAAGCTCGGCCACAGTGATCTCGGGGATCTCTGTCTGGCCAGCTTGTTCTGTGGCTTGGGCTGGCGGGATCCCGCAGAACTGTTCGTAGTCGATCAGCTCAGTGATGGGCGGAGTAGCCGGGTTTTTGCGCAGCTTCAGCTCCCGGAAGCTCATGTTCAGGGCATCGTAAAGCAGCAGCCGCCCGCTCAGGGTTGTGCCCACGCCCAGCAGGATCTTCACGGTTTCGGTAGCTTGAATAACACCGATGATGCCGGGGAGGATCCCCAACACTCCCCCCTCGGCGCAGGAGGGCACCAGTCCTGGTGGGGGCGGCTCGGGGTAGAGATCCCGGTAGTTGGGCCCATCTTCGTAGTTGAAGACCGTCGCTTGTCCCTCGAAGCGGAAGATCGAGCCGTAGACATTGGGCTTGCCCGTCAGCACACAGGCATCGTTCACCAGGTAACGGGTGGGGAAGTTATCGGTGCCATCCACAATCACGTCATAGTTGGCAAACAGCTCCAGTGCGTTGTGGGCCTTCAGGGCGGTGTTGTAAACATCCACTTGACAGTGGGGGTTGATCTCCAGGATGCGGTTCTTGGCCGATTCCACCTTCGGCTTGCCCACCCAGGAGGTGCCGTGGATCACCTGCCGCTGCAGGTTGGACACATCCACCACATCAAAATCGACAATGCCGATCCGCCCCACGCCGGCTGCCGCCAAGTACAGCAACAGGGGCGAGCCAAGGCCGCCTGTGCCGATGCACAGCACTTTGCCCGCTTTCAGCCGCTTCTGTCCTTCTAGGCCCACCTCGGGCAGGATCAAATGCCGAGAAAACCGCTCCATCTCCTCGCGGGAGAGGCTGACTTGGCTGGTGTCCAGGTTCAACATGCTCACAACCCTCCAGCAATAGCGGGAACGATGCTGATGACGGCTTGTTCTCCCACGGGGGTGTTGTTGCCTTGGGGCAACGTGCGCACATCCTCGTCGTTGAGGTAGACATTGACAAAATTGCGCAGCTTCCCATCCTCGGTGTAGAGGTGGCGCTTCAGCTCGCCATAGCGGGCGATGAGGTTGCCCATCACTTCGCCGACATTGCTGCCCTCGATCTCGACAGCTTCCAGGTTGTCGGTGTAGGGGCGCAGGGGAGAGGGGATCAGAACTTTGGTTGCCATGGGAGTTCGGGGAGAGATCTTGGGTATCTACTGGAGACTTTTGAGGATCCAGAGGATCTGGGCTGACCTATCCGTTTGTCGATCTTGTTGGGGCTGTCTACTGACTTTGAGGATTCAGCTATGTTACAGACAAGGTTCAGCACTAGACTACCGCTTTTTCCGGTGGCACCCATCCCAGCTTTCAAGGATCCCAACTGTACTTAGCCGTGAACTTCAGCCTCAAACAGCGGCAAAGCCCAAACGACTCTAGCTTGCCAAAGCCGGGAGTGGGGGGATGCGAATGTCTTCCAGCATCTGCATCGGCTCCCGTTGGGGCTGCTCCTGCTCATCCAAAACCCAGCTCACCACCTCTTCTGCCTTGCCCTCGCGCACACTGACGATCACACAGGAAAAGCCCCAAGGAAAAGCATGCTGCCGATCAAACTCGGAGGGAATGGCCGCATGGTTGGGATGGGAATGATAGGTGCCCAGGATCCCCAGCCCTTTGCGCACCGCATGGTCGTTGGCCCGCTTGAAATCCGCCGGATCGATCAAGAAGCGGCGGCGGCTGGATTCCCCGTCTGCCAGAGGGTTTTCCGCTTGATCCCAGGTGTTGGTCACCGACCAAAGCTCGTGGATGATCTTGTCGGATCCCCGGATTTCCCCAATTAAAATGCCGCAGCTCTCGTGGGGAAAGGCTTGTTCGCCGTGCTGGCGGATGCTGTGAAGGTGGTCTGCCGAGAGGTAGAGGGCCATGAATCTCGCCTTTGCCGATGGAGTTACCGTTCTTTTATTCTGGCACAAGTTGGCCGGGGATCCCTCAACTTAGCTACAGCGGATGCCATTGGGGCGCAACGGGCAGGCCGTTCCGCAGAGGCCGCCGCTGCTGAAAATGTTCGGCCACCAGTGTGGCGCGGTCAGACCCGTCCATCGAGTGAACCCAGAGGTGGCTCTGGCTTTGGAGGGGTGACGGGGGCATAGTGGGGGCAACCCTGGCACGGCCCTTGGGGATGGACGGCACAGCGCAACCAAGCCGAGTGGGCACTGAAAACACAAGAGGGATCCCCCAGGGGTGGGCCAAATTCGCCGGCCCGTTGACGGCGCAGCAGCACCACTTGCCGTCGCCAATCTTGCAAAAATCGGCTGTAGGCGCGTTCCCGCCAGCGACGCTTGGCCGCATTTTCGAGGACGTGGGCGGTGAGGTTATCCAACATGGAACGATACCCAGGGAAGAGGCCAACAGGCTGGGAGTTGCGTTGGATGGCTGAGAACCTCAGGATGGCACACACTGGCGAGAAGAACCCAAGAATTGCAAACTCTCCTTGAGTTCAGTTTAAGTTTGTGGAGTTTCTTCCGATGGCTCTGGCTGCTGGTGGCGGGCCTGGGCCCGTTGCAGGGCTTCTCGCACCACAGCAAAGCCCGTTCCCCCGGCGCTGAGCCGCGTGGCCACCACCTGGCGGGGCTCAATGGCCGTCAAAATGTCCGCCTCAAAGGCCGGGTGGAAGGTTTTCCAGCGCTCCAAGGGCAGATCCCGCAGCAGGATCCCCTCTGCCAAACAAATGCGCACAATCTGCCCCACCAAATCATGGGCTGTGCGAAAGGGGATCCCTTTGCGCACCAAGTAGTCGGCCACATCGGTGGCGTTGGAGAAATCTTCCTGCACAGCAGCCGCCATGCGCTCAGGTTGAAATTGGATCCCTTCCCGCAGCAGAAGGGTCATCGCCTCTAGGCAGGCTTTCAGGGTATCGACCGTGTCGAATAGCCCCTCTTTGTCTTCTTGGAGATCTTTGTTGTAGGCCAGCGGCAGCCCCTTCAAGGTGACCAACAAAGCCTGGAGATGGCCAAACACCCGCCCCGCCTTGCCGCGCACCAACTCCGGCACATCGGGATTTTTCTTCTGGGGCATGAGGCTGGAGCCGGTGGCACAGGCATCGGTGAGGGTGACAAAGCCGAACTCCTGGGAAGCCCAGAGGATCACCTCTTCCGAGAGGCGGCTGAGATGCACCAAAATCAAGCTGGCGGCAGCGTGGAACTCCACCAGGTAGTCTCGGTCGCTGACGGCATCCAAGCTGTTGGCGCTGATCCGCTCAAATCCCAGCAGATGGGCGGTGAGCTGCCGATCAATGGGCAGGGAAGTGCCGGCCAAAGCTCCGGATCCGAGAGGACAGACATTCGCCTCTTCCCGCACCCGCCCCAGCCGTTGCCAGTCTCGCCAGAGCATTTCTTCATAGGCCAAGAGGTGGTGGGCTAAGCTAATCGGCTGAGCCCGTTGCAGATGGGTGTAGCCGGGCAGGATCGTCTCCAGATGCCGCTCGGCCAAGTCCAACAAAACTCCGCGCAGCTCCCAGAGAGCTTGACGAAGGTGATCGATTTGATCCCGCAGATAGAGGCGCAGATCGGTGGCCACTTGGTCGTTGCGGGAGCGCCCGGTATGCAGTTTTTTTCCCACTTCCCCCACCAAAGCCACCAAACGACGCTCGACGGCATAGTGGACATCCTCTGCCTCTGGATCGGGCCGGAAGGTGCCGGCAGCCGCCTCCTGTTGGATCTGCTCCAATCCCTGCCGGATCTGGTCGGCCTCTTGCCGGGTCAGGATGCCACAAGCGGCCAACATTTGCACATGAGCCAGGGATCCGGCCACATCGTAGGGCAGCAGGCGGATGTCGAAGCCGATGCTGGCGTTGAAGCGGGCGATGGCAGGATGCAGGGATCCCTCAAAGCGCTGGCTCCAGGGGCGAGGGGTGGAAGTTACCGTCGGCTCAGACATTGGCTGGGAACCGGAAGAATGGGGAGAAGGATTGACCACCGTAGGAAGACCCCACTGCAGTTGTGGAGAAAAAACACAGAAACCGACCGCCGACGGCCAAAACCCCGCCGGCCCAGGCCCAATGGATCCAGCTAGAGCAATGGTGACAAGGCCCTAGTGGGAGCTGGTGATGCTCTTGAGCATGTAGCCCACTACGATCCCTGCCAAGAGCGCCCAAATTTGGCCCGATTCCACAAAGCCATTCCAACCCTTGCGGATATCGCCCAGCACATCCTGTCGGAACACCTGCCCGACAATCATTTCCGTCTGGAAAGCCGCGGGGGCCGGCAAGTAAACCGAGGCGGTTTCAGACCCAGAAGGAGAGAAGTTCATGGTTGTACCTCAGGTGTAGATAACACAGTGCAGCCAACCTGGTAGCTCCACCAGCTAGAGCGTACCGCTCTGAAAGACCTACGAAACGCCAACAAACACTTCCACTCACACCGGCGGCGCGGAGTGCTCAGCGTCTGCCGCGCTTCTGCTTTCTTCCTGCCTTAACGAACTATGGCTGGCAGCAGAGATCACCCCCACTGCCCCGCCAGAGGGATCTCCACAGGCGTGACTTCCCCGCAAGCTGCAGGTAGCCGCTCCTTGCTCTCTGAGAGAGCTACACAGACTAAAGCTGGAGCAGGCTTTAGCCCATGCAGAACGCATGCCAGAACTAACCAACTAGCCTAGTAGTCCGGCAAAACCACGTCAACCAACCCACCGTTGCTGCCCAGCCCAGTAGCGTTGAGTAGCTTGCTTGAGCTATTGTGAGCGTTGCGGCCTGCTGTCATTAACCCTGAGTTTGAACTTTTTTAGCTAGGCTGGCTCAGAGTCCGGCAACACCTTCAACACCACCAGCGTTGTGTCGTCCACGGGCTCAGGCCGCAGGGAAATTTCATCCTGCAACAGGAGCTCTGGATCCGCAGGCAGCCACAGGGGAAGAGGATGGGATCCCCGACGGCCTCGGAAGGCATCCATCTGCTCAAACAAGCTCTCCAAAATGTCTTCGGGGGAGTCGTAGCGACGGGCAGCGTACTGGATGGCGTCCATCAGCCCAGAGGTTTCCAAGCGCTCGCCGCGGGTGTTGGCTGTCTCCGTGTAGCCATCGGTGTAGTACACCACCACATCCCCGGGTTGCAGTTGCACGCAGCTTTCCGAGTAGTGGCTGTTTTCTTCCAAGCCGATCAGCGCCCCCTCTGTGTCCAGGGGTTGAATTTCTCGGGTGCGGGCCTGCCACCACAGGGTGGGGTTGTGGGCCGCGTTGCTGAAGCAGAGGCGATGGGAGCGGGGATCGTACTCCGAATAAAACAGGCTGATGAAGCGATTGGAGTTTTCCAGGTCACTGTACATGGCCCGGTTCAGATGTTGCAGAACACGGGCCGGCGAATGGCGGTTGAGGGCCTCCGCCCGCACCATGGCGCGGGTCATGGTCATCAACAGGCCGGCGGGCACCCCTTTGCCCATCACATCCCCAATGACGATGGCCAAGCGAAAGCCTGCCGTTTCTTCAGATGAGTCGGATGTTTCCAGGCGTTCGCCGGGAATCTTGATGAAGTCATAGTAGTCGCCCCCCACTTTGCTGGCCACCCGGCAACGGGCTGCCAGGCGAATGCCTTTGACTTGAGGGCACTCGCGGGGTAGCAGTTGGGTCTGGATGTAGGAGCCGATCTCCATCTCTTTTTCCAGGGCCATCTTGCGGCGCAAGGCTGCCGTCAAGCGATCGTTTTCGATGGCCACCCCCGCCTGATCGGCGACCAAGCGCAACAGTTGTTGGCGACGTTCATCCCAGTGGTAACCAGGCTGACGGCTGAAGACGTACAAGCGACCCTGGACAGAGTTGCGAATCAGCAGCGGCGTGCCGAAAAGGCGTACATCCGGCCCCAAGCTCTGGCGGAACCGTTCGTCCAAGAGGTGTTCAAGGGCAGGGATCTCAACAGACAGGGATCCCTCCGTTTTGAGAATGGGCTCTTGAGCCGAGAGGGTCTGGGTAATTTGCTCCATCTCAGCCCGAATCTGCTCGCGGTGATTGAGATCGGAACAATGCAGTTGATCCAACTGGATGGTGCCGTTGGGATTGAACAAAACCAGGGCTCCGCCTTCGGCATCGGTCAGTTGGCTGGCCACAAAAGCCGTCAGCTCCAGGATCTGGTTCAAGTTGTTAAAAGAGCGCAGAGCAAAAGCCAGCCACGCCAGCAGATACTGCATCCGATGGTGTTCTCTCTCCAGTTCTGCCACCCGATCCGGCATTGCAGGGGCAGGCACAATGGCCGGCTTGACCTCCGGCAGCTCTCTATCATCGGACGCAACGGCACCTGAAGAGGTGGGATCCTCATCCTGGCCGGTCTGAGCTGAGCGCAAGTCCCCCGAATTGTCCGTAGGCGGCAGCGACGGAGCATTGGGGGGAAAGGGACTTTTGCCTGAATCCTGGGCCAGCAAGGACTCTGACCCCAAAGAGCTCGACAGCCCGGCAGAGGGCTGCCCTGAAACGGCCTTTTGGGGGCTGTGATCATCCATCGGGAAGGCTGGCTTAATCCCTTGGAAACGTAACGAAACAGCTTAGCAAAAATCTCACAAGCTTTATCACACAAAGATCAAGATCCTCATTTTCCCTCACACCCGGCGAGGCTGACGGGATCCCTGGCACAGCTCTCGGTAGAGCTGTTCCACCTGGTTGATGTTGTGGCTGAGGGTATAGCGCTCCAGCACCCGCTGGCGGGCCTTCATCCCCAGCAGTTGGGTAAACTCCCGTTGATCCCGCAGCAAAGGCAACAGCGTTTGCAGCTCCGCCGTCACCCGTGTCGGATCCAGCAGGATCCCGGCTCCATCGGCCAAAACCTCGCCATCGGCACCCACATCGGTGGCCACTGCTGCCAGCCCACAGGCCATCGCCTCCAACAGGGACAAAGAGAGCCCCTCGATTAAAGAGGGCAAAATAAACACATCGGCTCCTCGCAAGATCTCGATGCGTTGCTGCTCGTCGGCAATATAGCCCAGCCAGTGGATCCCATGTTGAAGGGTGTAGAAGGGCTTGAGGGTGTTGAGCAGCGGCCCATCCCCCACGATCAGCAGACCACACTTCTCCCCCATTTGGGAGTGTTTCCAAGCCTTGAGCAGGGCCTCCAGGTTTTTCTCCGGCGAAACCCGCCCCTGATAGACGAAGATCCGCTCCAGTCCCAACCGCTGTTTGAGGGTGGAGGGCCCAGGCGCATACTTGTCCACATCCACACCATTGGGAATGACCACCACCTGTTGGGGGCGCACCCCCAGCTTGACCAAGATCTCCCGCTGCGTTTCCGAGAAGACGATGGTGCGGTGATAGTTGGCCAAACACGGTGCGTAGAGCTGGTAGGCCAAGTATTGGGTGCGAGAGGCGATGTTGCGCCGCCGTCGGTCGAAGGCCGGGTGGAAAGTAGCCACCAGCGGCTGGTTGAGCTCAGCGCAGATCTCCGGCAACACAAAGTCGATGGGAGAAATGGTCAAGGAGGCATGTACCAGATCCGGCTGCAATTCCTTGAGGGCCTGGGTGAGCAACCGCTTGGCGTTGGGGGCCGGGATCGTGTAAATCTGCGATTTGTACAGACAGGGGAGGGAAACGTCTCGACGATCCAGCTCCGCCCTCCAGCCTTCACCACCGGGATCCAGAGCGGGCGATTGGCCGTCGTTGGTGAAGTGAAAAAAGCTAACCTGATGTCCCCGATCCAAAAGGCCGTTGGTCACCTCGCGGCTATAGGTGACGTTGCCACAGAAAGGTGTTTTTTTGCCTATCCAGGCGATGTGCATGGGCGGATCCCCGCGGAGCTAAAACGCTGAGCTGCAAAGGGAGTCTCGATGCTCAAGCCTCTACAAGAGTAGCAGAGTTAGCTCCTGCCTTGGCCCGTCCCCTCGGAAGAGGATATCCAACCTCGCGCTGCGGCAGGATTTACGAGACCTCTCTGCCCAATAGGCTCCAGGTGTACAGCCCCGCCAGCCCCGCCAGAACAGACAGGGCCACAAACATCCAGGGAAGGCCAAGGCGGGCTTCTGCCAATCCCGTGAACACCAGCGGCAAACTGAGGGCAATGTTGGCGGCGTTGTTCTGGAGCCCAAAAATCTTGCCCCGCAGATGGTCGGGCGTTTCCTCTTGGATCAAGGTTTGCATCGGCACCGCCACCAGAGCCCCGCCACAGCCCAACAGGGCAATCCAGCCCAAGCTGGGCAGCAACCAGTGGGTCGTCCAGGAGAGGGCTGCCAGAGCCCCACAGAGCAGCAGGGATCCCAGGCCAACCCAGGCGCGGCGGCTCACCCGTCGGCCCGTATGGCCCACCCAAAAGGCGCCGATCCCCATGCCTAGGCCAGCAGCGGCCAACAACACCCCGAACTGATCCGGCTTCAGCTCTGCCATCACTTCAGCCATGCGCACCGCCAACACTGCCAGCGCCGCAAACAGCGAGTAGAGCACCACCACCTGCACCAAGGCAGCTCGGATCAGGGGCATCTGGCTGACATATTGCAGGCCCAAGCGGAGATCTTCCCAGAGGTGGGGGACTTCCCAACGCCGGGGCTCTAGCTTCTCGTGGGGTTGCAGCAGCAATAGCAGGGATCCCGCCAAGAGGTAGGCTCCCCCCACCAACAGCTCCGGCCCCACTTCCCAGCCCGGCAACCAATGGCGTACCCAACGATCTGCCAGGGTTAACAGCGGCTCCCCCACGGCAAACCCGACGATCAGCAAAGCCATCATCGTGGTGGTGTACAGGGAGTTGGCCGCCAGCAGCTCTCGCTTCGGCAGGATCAGGGGCAAAGTCGCCTGCTCGGCAGGAGCAAAAAACTGGGTCAGAACCGAGACGGCAAAGCTCACCAGCAACAGCCCCGCAAACCCCAAGGGGATCCCCGGCCAAAGGTCGCGCCCGGCAGTGAGCCAGAGCAGCGGCGGCAACAGCAGCACTAGGATCCCACGCCCCAGGTTGGAGAGCACCAACACCCCTTTTTTCAGCCAGCGATCCACAAATACCCCTGCCAGGCTGCCCAATAGCATCGCCGGCAGCGTAAAAGCCAGCATGATGGCCGAGACCCAACCGCTGATGGAAGCCCCTTCCGGCTGAAATTCGCGGGCAACCAACCCAATCAGCAGCACCAACAACACCTTGTCCGCCAACTGGGAACACGCCTGCCCCATCCACAGCAGCAGGAAATTGCGCCGGCGCAGCACGGTTACAAAGTTGCTCAGGCCCGGCTCAGACAGACCTTGATCTTCCTTCTCTGCTTTTTGCCCCTTTTCGGGATCCTCAGGGGGTGGCTCTGGCAGGGGATCCCCAGGAGAACACTCCGGCGAGCTGAGGGCGGGGCTTGCTGTCGGCTCAGGCAAGAGAGCTTCTGACTTCAGCCCCCAAGTTGGCGTTGACGCAGGTGGGGGATTCTGGAGAGGGGAACTGGGGTGGCAGATCCCTGCCCCTCCCTCCGGCCAGCCCCATCGTTGCTCCCAAGTCATGATGCTCCCCAGGTGACCTACCCATTTCCCCGACGTCGGCCCCACAACAGAATGGGATCCCGTCAGCAAACAAAAGTGGAAATGGGGTGCCCCGATCTTATCTTGGCCCGCCTTCCAATCCACCAACCCAAATCTTGGGAATCGGCAGGCCTAGCTTCCTGCGGCAGACAAGGAGCGCAAGGGATCCGGGATCGACTCGCTGGGAGCCACAAAGCTGCCCTTCTCTACAAAGGTTAAGCGCAGGCTCAGCCAACGAATAAAATCCGCGTTGGTGGATACCACTGCCCCCAGGGGCTCCTTCAACTTGTCCCGCAGGGGCTTTAACTCTGGAGCTTCCATGAAGGCCGGCTGGGGCACCCAGAAGAAATCGACAGGGCAATGGCGCTCCTCGCAGTATCGACGACGCTCCTCCAGCACCTCTTCCAGAGGCTCAGAACGTAAGAAAGACAGGCTGGCAACGACAAAATGATAGGTAGTCGGTTCGGCAGCAGACATAAGATTGCTGTGGAACTGTGTTGAGAATAAAGGCTAGAGCCGGGCGTCCACCGCTCCTTGCAGATCCTCTCCCTCAGAGAGAGGCAGATTTGAGCAGATGCGGAGCCGGATCGCGGGAGCTACACAGCGGCTGACAGTCTTCCAACTGCCGGAGAACGGGTAGCCGCGCCATGACTTCCTCAGGGGGCATGGAGTGTTCTGAAGCCTGCTTGAGGGTAGGTAGAGCCTGAGCTGCCCATTCCCGAGCCCAGGGAGCGGACTCAGGAGTTTCCTTCTCCTCCAACAGCTCTTGGCAAAGGGCAGTTGAGCGCTCCAAGTCGCCGCTGCCCTGATAAGCCATAATCAGAGCCACACGAGCCAAAACGCATTCTTCCGGATCTGCCCTCGAGCCATTGCGCTCGCTCAGGCGGCGGGACAAACTCTCTTGTCTTTCTTGGATGGAACAGCAGTAGCAGAAGGACTCGAGAAGGTTGATCGCCTCCAGGTAGCGCTCCTGCTTGAGAGCAGTGATACCGGCGCGGAGGGATCCATGGGGGTGGGACATGAGCCTAAGTACAAGAAAAGAGTTCGGACGGACTTGCACCCAAGGGTTATCCAGTCAGTGGCCCGTCTTCTCATCCAAGGTTTCGTGTCTAAAACTACTATACACCCTCTGGACAAGTGACCGCCGATTTACTCTTCCTCTTAAGCTTGTGGAAAGGGCGCTCAACCCTTACGGGCTAGGGTGTAGGCGCTGACATAGTGAGTCTCCCGGCGCAGCACCGCACAGCCTGCCTGTTGCAGGCGCACCCCCAGATCGTCGTGGATGTAGTCGCGGTAGTAGGGTTCGTGGAAGGTTTGCATAAAGGCTTCCATCGTCTCCTTCAGCTCTGGCGAATCCAGCAGTTGCACCGAGTCGCAGATGACCACCACGCCCCCTGGCTTCACCACCCGACTCATCTCGTTGATGACATTTTGTCTGGCCGGGCCAGGCAGCTCATGAAAGAGAAAAACGCTGATGACGGCGTCAAAGGTGGCATCGGCATAGGGCATGGCCTCGGCGTTGGCGCGGATAAGCTGGGGCAGCTCCCCCGGCAGCTCCTGCAGCAGTCGGTTGGCCTTGCGCAGATAGGCGGGGGAAAGATCCAGACCGTACAAAGCCGCTTTGGGCAGGGATCCCCGCAGTAGGCGCAGCATCCGCCCCGTGCCACAGGCTACATCGAGGATGTGGGGGCTGACCAAGGTGGGATCCAAGGCATCTTTGAGCAGGCGAATCACCCGACGGCGCATTGCATCCGCTGTGCCCCCAAACAGCAGCTCCACCTGCAGGTCATAAAGCTCAGCCGAGCTGTCGCTCAGGTAGCCGTTGGTTTGGTAATGAAAATTTTGCAGGTAGTATTTCGGATAGCCCTCGGTGGAGATGTCTTGAGAAAACTCTTGGTAACGCTTGCTGTGAACCCGCCGAGTAATTTGCGGCAAATCCAACCACACCTGTGGGTAATAGCGGGCAAAGTCCAGCCAGGGGTTGTCGAACAGGAGCGCGTGAGGGTAGTACCCTGCCTCAGCATCTTGCCAGTCCGCTTGCAGGAGTTGTTCGTAACGGGCCCGCAACACCTGTAGCGTGTCAGCGCTCACCCGCACCTTGGCCCGCGGCGGCGGGGTCCTCCCGGAGGAGAAGCTTTGCAGATCCCTGAGCACGGAGAGCATCAGATCTGAAGCTTGGGTGGAGAGCGCTTTGTGGGCAAAGCCGAAGATGTTTTTGCCCCACTGAAAAGCGCGGTAGGCAGCTTCTCCAACTGGAGATGGGATCGGCAGCGACAGCTCAGGACTTAGTTGTAGGCTCATAACCCTGCAAGGTGCGAATGAAGAATGAAGGCTTAACGTTTGTTTACACTTAATTATAGCAAGGCGGCCACGCCGGGCCGGCAGCCGCTGGGCGCGGGGAAAACCTGGCGGAATTGGATCCCTGAGCACACCCCATCTGGCCAAGCAGGGGAGTACTCTAGTGGTGTCCTCAAAAGGATGTCCCCGATTGCCCTATGAGCTGGAGGAAGGGGCTGATCAGGTCGATTTGATAATGGGAAGAGGGAGCGCCTCAGCATGACAACCAAGACGGTGTTGGTCATTGACGATAGCATCATGATTCGCAAGATGGTGGCCAGCATCTTGGCCGATCAGTTCCAAGTGGTGGAGGCCAAAGACGGGTTGACAGGGCTGGAAGCGGCCAAAAAACATCACCCCGACCTGATCCTGCTGGATTTTGTCATGCCCAAGATGGATGGCTACGACACCTTGCAGGCCATCCGCCGCGAAGACAGTCTGAAAAATACTCCTATCATCATGATGTCGGGGCTGAAGGAACAGGTGACTGCCCGCATCCCTGAGCCCTTTGTCGATTTTGACTTTATCGAGAAACCGTTTGAGGCAGATGCCCTTTTGGCTCGCATCCAAAAGGCCCTCCAGGTCGCTCCTGCCGCCGCACCGGAGCCGGGATCCGAAACCAACACCCAACTGATTCTGAACCGGCTCACCGCCATCGAGACGCTGCTGATTCAAGGTACGGAAAACTTGATCCAGCGGGAGGTGGTGGCGCGGCTTTCTGGGATCAACCAACGCCTGGCGCGTCAGGAATCCCGCAGCAGCAATCTGGAGGCCCAGATCAGCAAGCTCGCCGGCGAAGTGGAGCGACATGCCCAGGGTTTGGCCTTGATCGTCAAGGAGCTGCGACAGATCCGTAAACTTCTAGGAGGATCCTGATGTCTGAGAGGGTTTTTGAGCGAGCTTATCGGCACCTGGATGCAGTGACGGCCCTCTTTGTGGCCGTGCTGCTGATTTCCAACATTGCCTCGACCAAGATCGTTCTTCTGGGGCCCTTTACCTTTGACGGGGGCACCATTCTCTTCCCCCTCAGCTATATCTTTGGCGACATCCTCACGGAGGTCTATGGCTATGCCCGCTCGCGACGGGTGATCTGGCTGGGATTTATCTCGGCGGCCCTCATGTCGGTAACGTTCATGATCGTGGGATCCCTGCCGGCCGCCCCCGACTGGCCCTATCAAGAAGCCTACGACCAGATTCTGGGCCTGACGCCCCGCCTTGTCCTGGCCAGCTTAATCGCCTATTGGGGAGGCAGCTTTGCCAACGCCTATGTACTGGCCCGGATGAAGGTGTGGACGCGGGGACGGTGGCTGTGGACACGCACCATCGGCTCTACCCTGGTGGGCCAAGCGGTGGACACGGGTCTGTTTGTCACTTTGGCTTTTTGGGGGGTGTTCCCCGGCCTGGGCAGCTTAATACTCTCCAACTATGTGTTCAAGTGTGCCGTTGAGGTGGCGTTTACGCCCCTGACCTATGCCATTACCGGCTGGCTAAAGCAGCAAGAACAAGAAGACTACTTCGATGTGGCAACCGACTTTAACCCCTTCCGCCTCCAGCCTGTATCCAGGTGAGTCCATCAACTGCCCCAACGGATTTGGCTTTGAGAGGGATCCTATTTTGGTATAGTCAGAGCGTCATCCTATTTATCCTGCTGCCATCCGGTGTTACCGGGAGCTTTTATCCAAGACAAGACTTTTGTGAGGGATCCGCAAGATGATGCTTGTTTTCCAAATTGCTTTGTTGGTGTTGGTGCTTTACAGCTTGCTCTTGGTGGTGGCGGTGCCAGTGCTCTACAGCTCAGCCAGCGACTGGAGCCGGGCCAAGAATGTGATTTTGGTGGGATCCCTGCTCTGGGTGCTGATGGTGATCGGGGTGGGGGTGCTGAGTTTCCTCAAGTGAAGAAGCAGTAGAAGGGCAGGGGCATCTTGCCGTTACAATCGGCGCTGTGGGGGGCTGCACTGTGGGTATGGTGGCCCAAAGTTCTTGTTGAGATCTCTGCCAGAACTGCGTACTTGCGCACCCCGGTGAGCCCTAGGCTCTCTCGGTAGAGGGGATCCCATCCCCTACAATGGACGGCGAGATGGCGGTCTTGCCACTGGTTAGGTTGGCTGCAGGTTGCGTTGGCAAGCTTTGAGGGTGCTGAGGTGTTTCAACCAGCGGAGGTTTGGGTGTTGAGAGCAGTGATGAGAGCAGGGAAATGTTCGCAGGAACTTGGCCTTGCTCGGCGAGGAATGAGGCTGGCCTTGGCGGGCCTGTTGATGGGGAGCCTGGGATCCCTGGTGATGCCCCATTCTGCAGAGGCGCAGTCGGGTTTGGTGATCACCGGCAGTGAAGGGGTGCCTGTCCTCAGCTATCGGCTCGATTTTGGCGGGGTTCGCAGTCGTTTGGATCGCTATCGCCTGACCATTCCCCCCCAGAATGTGGCGGTGGCAGAAGTGCAGATCAACGGGGACAGGAATTTCGATGGCCGCATCGATCCGGAAAGTGTCCGCCTGGAGGTAGAAGGCCGGCCTGTAGAGCTGGATCAAGTGTACTGGAACGAGGAGTTTCGCTCTCTAGAGGTGGTGGCCCGTCAACCCATTGCTGCCGGTCAGGAGATCCGTCTGGTGCTCTCCAACGTGCGCAACCCTTCATCTGCCGGTATCTACCGTGTGGAGGCGCGGGTACGGGGTACGGAACCCAACCCCCTCTTCCGGAATGTGGGCAACTGGCTGATTACCATTGAAGACCCAGAGCGGATTGGTTTCTGATCTATTGACCCGATGATCTGACCTACTGTTGATCTTTGCGGCGATCCTATAGGCACAGCCCTTTTGCGGGTCTGGGACAGCGACACCCAAGTTCCCGGCCAGTTGGGGTGGGATCCCTCTGCAAGTGTTTGTTCGCCGTGGTATGGGCTGCTGGAAAAAGCCGGAGTTCTGAGTTTTTCTAAGAATGGGGATTGTGCAAATCCGGCAAGTTTGGGTGGGGGAGTGTTTACCTTGTTGCTTGCTGACACCTGGTATCCCGATTGGTGGCAGGCTCTAATTTTGGGCATGGTGCAAGGGATCACCGAATTTCTGCCCATTAGCAGCACGGCCCATCTGCGGGTGTTTCCGGCTTTGGTGGGGTGGCCGGATGCGGGCGCTTCTTTTACGGCGGTGATCCAGTTGGGCAGTTTGGGGGCGGTGCTGATCTACTTTGCCTCTGACCTGCGCCAGTTGCTCCTGGGCTCTTGGAAGGCTTGGCGAGAACGAGATTTTCAGCAGGAGCCTTGGCGGCTGTCGGTCGGGATCTTGGTGGGAACGGTGCCGATTGTGGTGGTGGGGTGGGCCATCAAGGCCATTTGGGGATCCCCACCCCGCCAGTTGTGGGTGATCGCCACTGCAGCCATTGGCTTGGCTTTGTTGTTGGGCTGGGCAGAGCAAACGGGCAAACGCCAGCGAGACCTTCACAGCTTGGGCATTGGGGATGGGATCTGGGTGGGGCTGGCCCAAGCTTTGTCCCTGATCCCTGGGGTGTCGCGCTCCGGCTCGACGCTGACGGCAGGGCTGTTTCTCCATTTGCAGCGCTCGGCTGCCGCTCGCTACTCCTTCTTGCTGGGGATCCCGGCATTATTTTTGGCGGGGGTTGTGGAGTTTATCTCCGAGTTCGAGGCAGAGGCCCTGCTGCCGCAGGGGTTGGGGACGCTTTCGGCCTTCGTCTTTTCCTACTTGTCTATCGATTGGCTAATTCAGTTTTTGCAGCGCAGCAGCACCTGGCTGTTCATTGTTTATCGGATTGGCTTTGGCTTGTTTATTATCTTGGGTTTAGCGCTGGGGTTCCTAAGACCCTAATCAAGCTCAGTCAACTACAATCCACGGGGATCCCTGAGGTGGTCACTCCTTTCTGGCTGCTTTTCCCACTGAGAAGATTGGCAAAATGGGATCCCTGCCTGAGGAGGTGGAGGCTCAGATTCGGTCTTTATCGGTGGAGCGCTTGGAAGAGCTGGGTCTAGCCTTGCTGGAGTTCCAGTCGTTGATTGACCTCACCACCTGGCTTGATGGATTCAGCCATTAAAGGTTCTCCCCTTCAAAAAAGGGCTCCGTATCATACGCTGACGAATCTAAAGATTGGGCCTGTGTGTTGCAGCGCACTTGCACTTTGTTGAAGCAGATGTTAGTTTCTACTTGAGCATCAGGCTGCAAATCCAGTCTTGCTCTTGTCGGGTGATGAACGGTAGATCCTCCTGAGAGAGTTCCTTCTAGGGATCCCTGCCCTAATTTTGTGTTGCTTGTAGCTCCAATAGAAGGATTGCCGGATCCCTGTGGGGGTCACTTGTGCCACTTGAACTGCTAGAACCAAGGCGATTATGAACGGCCTCAGGATACTGCTTATGTTGATGCTCTCTTCTGTGTTGGTGTTGCTGTGTGGGTGCAGTGGCGGGGGAGGTTCTGCCCCCAGTGCAGAAGAAGAGCCCAATCCTGATCCCACTACTGGATTTGTGCCAGAAAATCCGGGTGAGGATCCCTCTCCAGATATGATCCCGGTCGATGAACTGGATAGATTGTTTCCGAATTTGCCACCGGATCCAGGGGAGGCGGGCAAGCAAACTTTGGAGGGGATTGATGCCGATGGAGATGGCGTGCGTGATGATGTGCAGCGCTGGATTTACCGCCGGTATCCCAATGATGAGCTGAAGCGGAAGGCCATGCTGCGATACGCCAAAGCTTTACAGGCAAGCATCGTGAATGTTGACAGGGATAGTCGAGACCAGGTGCGTGCAAGAGTGCTTGATGGTTTCCGAGCAATTCGATGTGCGCGGTTAGCATTTGGCGGGGCAAATGAATTCGACCTGATTGATGAAGTTGCTGAAGCAAGAAGGGAAGTGCAATTTCAAATGCTTAACACCCAGGAAAGAGTTATTGCAGATTTAACTGTTGATGCCAAGTTCTCTGGACAAGTCGTTGGCGCAGAAGAATGGACATGTACTGACCCAATTCGCTAGATTAGTGAGGATAAATGGATGTTCGGTCGAAATACTGTTCGTCTTGTTGTTTTATTGTGCTGTTGCCTGTCTGTACTGATTCTCAAGTCTTGCTCATTACCAAACAGACCAAATATTCACTCAGTTATTTCTCCCAATTTCAGCTTCAATACCGCTGCACTTGTCCTCAAGTCTAAAATTTACTATATTAACGGACTGGCAACTGAAATACGTGACGCTGAGGATAATCGTGATAGAATCATTGCTGCCATTGGAGGAAATGAAGAGAATGTATTGATCCGACTCAAAGACAATATTGGGTTCGAGCAAGACATCGCAAACTATCGGCTTGCTTACAGCATGGCTTTGGGAGGAATAACTGCGTCTGGAAATGTAACTCAAGCAGCAGACAACCCAACCTTTCAAATCGTTGCATCCATTGCACTCAAGATTCGGGAAGCACTGCCAGAACTGTCAGACCCTCAAGCGTGGCAATATGCTCGTGTTCTTCTAAAAGCCCCAAATGCAAATGATATTCTAAGGCCACTATTGCAAAGGTTTAATGTCCAAGAAACTCTAATTAATCTTCTTGGTCAAACAATGCAGAAAAAAATGAATGGCCAGGCTATTCAGAGTGGTTCCGCAGAATCGGTGCATTTGAAGATGGGGTGATGCTGCTGAAAGGCACTCGGAGCTTTGATGCAGGGGTTGGAACCCGGAATGTGGGGGTTTTGAACAAAGTGAATGCCCAGGGCCAAGTCTCGACGTTTGTGGATGATCTCCCATTTGGGGCCTTCGGAAGAGGAACTGCAGAATACCTATCCAACCTCGTTCAGGTGGGCAATAGCGTCGTTTTCACCCGGTATAGCTTCCCGGTGATTATGGCTCGGCAAAGTCGGGATTGGCTGCGTTCCTGTTGTGGTCAGGAGTTGCTGCAGGTGGATGCCACAGGGCAAACCACTCAGGTGATGGATTTGAGTGCTTTTTTCCCGCCTGGGTTTTCGCTTATCTCGGATAACTCCGCAACCAAGCTCGTCGGGCAGGAGTATTATTTTCTGGCCAATAACCAAGGGAATCCGAGTATTCTCAAGGCCAATCCCAGTCAGGGGCTAGCGGTAGTGGTGGATGGGCGGGTGATACGAGAACAAAATGGTGGAGATTCTGTACCCATCCGGGATATTGACCTACAAGGAGCCAACTTAGTGGCTTTGTTGGGGCAGAGTCGTCTTTTGGAAGATGCAGAAGGGTCTTGGCGCAGTGGGTTGGCACGGGTGTCCCCTCAGGGATCCCTGAGTCCGATTTTCCGGATCCCGCAGGATTTTAGCTTGCAGCCGGAGAAGATAGTGGTGGAGGATGCGGGCTTTGGTTTGGTGGCCTGTCCAAGGCTTTCGAGTAACCAGCCAGAATTCTATTCCTGTGCCCTTTACCGGGTGACCCCTAGTGGAGGGTAGGAGCAAGCAGGAAGGCTTGGGCTATGACTTAGAGTATTTATTCACCCGCCTGCGACACGGTATGAACAACTTCCTCCTGTTGAAGAGCTTGCAGCGCCTGGGGCAAATGCTCCGCCAGCCGTGCCGGATCCACTCCCGTTAGGCCGCGTTCTTGCGCCAGATGGACAGCCGCCTGAGCATGCCACCACACCCCCGCACAGGCGCAACTGAGCAGGGCGGGAGCGTCCAAAGGTTGACCGGCTTGAGCTCTTCTTCGCGCCACTAGGCCCCCGATCAAACCGGTCAAGACATCGCCGCTGCCACCGCGGGCCAAAGCCGGTGTGCTTTCCGGGTTCACCCAGCATTCCCCAGTGGGAGAGGCGATCACCGTCCGCGCCCCTTTCAAAACCACCACTGCTCCACTCTGGGCTGCCGCCCTTTGGGCTGCCTCGATGCGATCCCCAAGCGGGATCCCCGGAAAAAGCCGCCGAAATTCCCCCAGGTGGGGGGTGAGGATGGCCTGGATCCCGTTTTCTGGCAGGCGCTCTACCCCCATCTCCGCCAGAGCATTGAGGCCATCGGCATCGATAACCCAGGGGATCCCGGCCCAATCCCGCAGCAGGAGTTCCAGCAGCGGTAAGCGGGTTTCTCCCAAGCCCGGCCCCACGGCCACCGCCTGAAAGGGTTTCTCGGCAACCGGCGGCAGAGAAGGGATCCCTTCCCAGGCATGAACCAAAACCTCTGGCAAGGCGCTGTGGATCAGTCCTTTCAACTCCGCCGGCACCGCCATCGTCACCATACCCACCCCACTGGCGCGGGATCCCAGCCCCGCCAACACCGCTGCTCCAGCATAGGCTGCCGAGCCTGCCACCAACAACAGGGATCCCTGGCGGTATTTGTGGGTATCCAAAGGGGGATCCGCAGGAAAGTGCTGCCAAGGCCGCAGCAACAACCGGGGAACCTCATCCTCTGGGCAGGCCCAAGCGGGGATCCCAAAATCAACGCGATGTAACCGTCCTACCCAAGGCAGAGCTGCTTCCTGCCACAGCCCCCGTTTCCAAAGGCCAAGGGTATAGGTATGGCTGGCGCGAATGCAGCAGCCCCAGACTTCCCCGGTTTGGTCGTTGAGGCCAGACGGCAAATCCAGGCTAAGGATGGGGATCCCACTGCCATTGGCCCACCCCACCGCCCCCGCCCAAGGCTCCCCCAAAGGCCGGTTCAGACCGATCCCAAACAGGGCATCAATTAACAAATCGCAATCGGCCAGCTCTTCAAGACTCTCCACAAACTCTGCCCCCAGCGCCTTGAGATAGCGGGCGTGGTCTGCCGTCAGGGGTTTGAGATCCGGCTTGCCCAGCCACACCTTCACCGACTTTTGGGCCAGCCACAGCTCCCGCCCAACCACCAACCCATCGCCACCGTTGTGCCCTGTCCCACAGAGGATCCCAATGCGATGGGCTTGCGGAAAATCCTTCTGCAACTGAGCAACAACGGCCAGCCCCACCTTCTCCATCAGAGCGGCAACGGGCATGCCGGCAGAGAAGATCTGCTCCTCAATGCGCTGCATCTGTGCGGAACTGACCAGGCTGATGGCCGGATCGAACTGGCAACGAGAACCCATATCGCTACGCAACGCTGTTGCAACCGGCGGCATTGCTGAGGGGAGATGGCTCATGGCTAAGTTGCGCTAATCGAGCTTAGCTCTATCACATTCCCATCCGGATCCCGGACGAACACTGCCGCTCGCCCGGAAGCGCTCGGTTGCACCTCATACCCTTCCTGCCGCAGGCGAGCCTTCACCGCTTCCAAGTCATCTACCCCCAGCGCCACATGGGGATTACGCCCCCACTTTGAGGATCCCGTTCCGCTTCGCTGCCGTGGATCCATCGGCTCCTCGGCCACGATTAAATGAATTTGGGAGGAACCCACTTGATACCAAGCGCCGGGAAAGTCAAACGGCAACCGTTCCACCTTGGGGATCCCAAGCACCGTTCCGTAAAAATGTTCGGCTCTGGCCAGATCGCTCACCCAAAGGGCGGTGTGCAGGTGATGATAGGTTGGCTTTTGGGGGGCAGTCATTGTCTTGTTGGGAAATCTTGACCGTGGGGCTTTGCAAGGCCGACGCGAACATCAATATTTTCTCCGAACGGCAAGCCAAACCCGTAAGCTAAGGTGGAGCTAGCGCACCCGCGACAACCGTATCTTTGTTTTCGCACAGGGGTTGGCCCATGGGATCCCGCACCAAGTTTTTCGGCACGGTCTTGGCCATGCTGGCCGTGAACAGCATCTACATGCAGTTGCAGCAGCTTTCCCTGAGGCTGGAGGAAAGGGATCCCGCCCCCTCTGAGCAGTCTTCTCCAGAGCCTCAAAGCAGCCAGGACTCCGTCCTGCTTCCGCGAGCGGAACGGCTGGATCCCTGGCGTCGTGTTGCCCAAGTTTTGCAGGGGTTGCGGCTCGGCGATGCCGGCTTCAGAGGACTTCGTCCCGCCAACGCGAACGGGATCCTGTCGCCAGAGTCCGCGTCTCCCCTGGAGCCTTGAGTGCCAAGCTGAGAGGGGATATAACGCTTTGCAAAGGGGATCAAACCCCGTACCATAGAGGAGCAGGTTTCTCCGTTTCTCTGTTTTCAATCCCCAGGACTCACCATGGTGCAGCCGTCAGCAACCTCTGGGCAGAAGCCGATTGTCATCGCCCCTTCAATTCTTTCGGCGGATTTCAGCCGCTTGGGAGAGGAAGTGCGGGCGGTGGATGAGGCGGGGGCCGACTGGATCCATGTGGATGTCATGGATGGCCGCTTTGTGCCCAACATCACCATCGGCCCGTTGGTGGTGGAAGCCCTGCGCCCGGTGACGGCCAAGCCCCTGGACGTCCACCTGATGATTGTAGAGCCGGAGAACTATGTGGCGGATTTTGCCAAAGCAGGGGCCGATATCATTTCCGTGCACGCAGAGTCCAGCTCCACCATCCACCTGCATCGCACCCTCAGCCAAATCAAGGATCTGGGCAAGCAAGCGGGCGTGGTGCTCAATCCGGCCAGCCCCCTGGAGCTGATCCAATACGTGCTGGATCTGGTGGATCTGGTGTTGATCATGAGTGTCAACCCCGGATTTGGCGGGCAAAGCTTCATTCCGGCAGTGGTGCCCAAAATTCGCCAGTTGCGGGCCATGTGCGATGAGCGGGGCCTGGATCCCTGGATCGAGGTGGATGGCGGCATCAAAGCCAGCAACGCTTGGCAGGTGATTGAAGCAGGAGCCAACGCCATTGTGGCCGGTTCGGCAGTGTTCAAGGCCAAAGACTATGCAGAAGCCATTCGCAGCATTCGCAACAGCCGCCGTCCCGAGCTGGTGACAGTTTAAGGTGACAGTTCATTAAGGTGACAGTTCATTTTGAAGGAAACTGCTCCCTTACTGAAATCCGGCTTGACCCCAGCGCTGCGCTGAGCCAACTCCTCACGTGCCTTTAGCGCAAAGCAGCAGCCCCTTTCTGGGCAGCGTAAGGCCCCGTCCCGCTGTTGACGGCAGTTGTGCCCAGGCAATGGGGAGGCACATCGACGGAGGGGGGGATGATCGGCTGGGGCAAAGTGGGGCTGAAAAAAGTCTGACAAAAAGGCACGCGATTGCGCTGAATATCGGCAAGGTAGGGAGGAGGAATGGTGCCCAAATAGGCGCCCAGCACCTGCTGCTCGGGATCCTCTGGCAACACTTGGTAATACAACATCAGGCGATTATCGGGAAACCAGGCGCGGATCACCCTTTGCAGGGCCTTCAAGTTGAAGCCCGGCTCTTCAGGGTTGCGAATCAGGTGCATCCCCGCCAGGCGCCCGCCGACAAAATAGGCTTGCACATAAAACCCACGGGCATAGATGGGGGGCTCCAAGGAGTTCTGAGATGAAGGGGAATCGGGCAGGTAAAGGGCTTCACCCCCAGGACGCAGTTGCCAGCGGCTCCAGCGGGGATCCTCCCGGTCGCTGGAAATGGTCTCCCAATTGTTGGCGCGGGCGTAGCTCAAGAAGCGCTCCTCGACCATGCCCAGATAGAGCATTTCCATTTGCAAGGGCAGCCGGGCCCGGGTTTGCAACAGGGGCAGAGTGCGCACTTCTCCCTGCTTGAGCACCAAGGTCTCCCCCAGCGCCGGGCAAGGTTCCCACGCCAACAAAACTGTCAGGATCCCTGCCCCAACCGCCCGGCCAAGACAGCTAAGACCACGTCTTGCCGAAGCAAGCAGCAGAGGGGTGAGCATCTGTATCTGTAGAGGTAGCCTGAGCTGTGGGCAACTGCCGCCCAACCCAGTAGAAGCAGGGACGTAAGATGAGATCACCGAGAACCCCGAAAAGCCAGAAAAAAGGTGAAGCTAGAGTGCTCTGCACCGCTGACGCGATGGAAGCTCTATTGTAGCCAAAGAGCCAAAGCCTCTTGAAAATTTTAACCTGTTGCCTTGTGTGAATTTTCTTGCAGATCCTGAATGTCTCGAAACTAAGGTACTCCGCGCCGCTGACGCGAACGAAATGAGTGCAACTCTCGAGAACGGCATTCCCGCTGCAGCAGCTTCTGACCGGACAGAATGGCCGGGATTGATCGTCATTGCCGGCCCCACGGCCACCGGGAAATCTCGACAGGCGCTGCTTTTGGCCCAACGGCTGGGATCCCCGTTGTTGAATGCGGACTCTCGCCAGGTCTACCGCGAGTTCGACATCGGCACAGCCAAGCCTACCCCCGCCGAGCAGGCCCTTTGGCCCCACGAGCTGATTGACTTTGTGGATCCCCGCCACACCTACACGGTGGCCGAGTTTCAGCAGGCGGCCCAAGCCCGCATCGCCGAGGCCCATCGGCAGGGACAGACTCCCATCTTGGTGGGGGGCACCGGTCTCTACATCCAATCGGTGACTGCTGGCCTAGGGATCCCTGCTGTACCCCCGCAGCCCCAACTGAGAAGACAACTGGAAACTTGGCCCCCTGAGATCCGCTACGCCTGGCTGCAGCAGTTGGATCCCGTTGCCGCCCAGCACATTCATCCCCATGACGCAGTGCGCACGCTGCGTGCTTTGGAGATCGTTTACGCCACTGGGAAGCCGGCTTCCAGCCTACGGCGGGCTCATCCCCCCCATTACCCCATCTTGATCCTGGGGCTGCGCTGCCCAATGCCCCGTTTGGAACAACGCATTGCCCGGCGCACGGCGGAGATGATGGAGCGGGGGTGGATCGAGGAGGTGAAAACCCTGCGGGAGCGCTATGGGCCCCACCTGCCCCTTTTGAATACTTTGGGCTACGCGGAAATCGGCGCTTATCTGGAGGGGCGGATCCCGGAAGCCGAACTGCAACCCCTGATTGTGCGGCGCACCCGCCAATTTGCCAAACGGCAGATGACTTGGTTTCGAGCCATGCTGGGGATCCAAAAGGGCCATGCCTACGGCACCCTGTCGGGAAGAGGTCGATGCGTGGCCCTGTGGCTGGACTGCGAAGCTGAGGATTTGCCGGAGCAGATCTGGAAGCAGGTCAAGGCTTGGATGGCAGCTCCGACCACTGTTGAAACCAGTCCCGCCGCCGCCGAGCATCGGCCTTGCGATCCGTAAGGATCTCCAACACCCGCACCCCTTGGGCAGGCAAGGGATCCAGAGCTTCGGCCAGCTCCTGCCAGCTTTCCACTCGGCGATGGGGAATGTGGTGGGCCTGACAGAGCAGGGCAAAATCCACCGCCTGGGGCGTGGCGAAATAGGGCTCGAAGGGTGGGCCCACCTCAGCGATGGGCAGCAGCTCAAAAATCCCACCCCCCTGGTTGTTGATGAGGAGAATGGTCAGGGATCCCTGCAGGTGAGGGCCAAGCCGCAGGCCGCCGCAGTCGTGCAAAAAGGCCAGATCCCCGGTTAGCAACACCGTCGGGCGCTGCCGGTGGGCCACCCCGAAGGCGGTAGAGAGAAGGCCATCGATGCCGTTGGTGCCGCGGTTGAAGTAGGGCCGGATGCGGCGGTCGTTGGGGGGCCAAAACCACTCCACATCCCGCACCGGCGTGCTGTTGGCAATGAATAGCGGCGTCTCTGGCGGCAGGTGGCGGGCCAGCCACCAGGCTATCCTACCCTCAAACCACTCCGATAGGTCAGCCATAGCCTGGTCTAAGGCGGTCCGGATTTGCGCTTCGGCTGTCAGCCAGCCCTGCAGAAAAGTTGTTTGCTTGGCCGGCGCTTCTGGGATCCCGGCGACCCACTCCTCTACGGCGAAAGGCAAGTGGGTGGTGGGGTTGTGCAGGGGATCCCCATTGTCGGGACGGGGATCCAACCGCCAAACGCGGGGAGCAACCTTGGCCAGGGTTTGCCGCAGCGCTTTGCTGGTGGGCAGGGATCCCAGTTGGATGACTTGCTGCGGCCAAAGCTGGGGATCATCCCGCTGCAGGATGAGGTCGTAGGTGGTGATGAGATAGGGGTTGAGGGAAGCGTAGTTCCGCAGGGGAGAAAGCCCCTCCGCCAGCACCGGCCAGCCCAAAGCCGTCGCCAAACGGGCCACTGCCTCCACATAGCGCTGGGGATCCAGCGGTTGAGCCGGCCCCGCCAAGATCACCCCCCGCTCACAGCCGCGCCACTCCTGCCAAAAAGAAACCGTCTCCGTCTGAAAAGGGCTCCGCACCGCCTGCAAGGAAGAGCCGGTGCATGGAGGAGCAACCCCACGAAAAAAGGTCTTCTCGAACTCCGGATCTTCCTGCAAATGAATCAAAGGCGCAGTGCTGCCATCGGCAATGGGAGCCAAGGGATCCCGGAAAGGCACATTTAAATGCACCGGGCCGGGAAAAGGGTAAAGGGTGCGCTCCCAGGCGTGAACCAGGGTCTGGCGCAAGTAGGCCAGGGCTTCTGGATCCGCGCTGGGCAGGGCCAACTCCGCCTGCCAGTTGGGGTAATGGCCGTAGAGCTTCACTTGGTCAATTGCTTGGCCGGCGCGGCAGTGGCGCAGCTCCGGGGGCCGATCCGCCGTCAAAACCAAAAGCGGCCAGCCACTTTCTGCCGCCTCGATGAGAGCTGGGAAAAAGTGAGCGCCAGCGCTGCCGGAAGTACACACCAGGGGAATGGGCCGCCGGGTTTGCTGGGCCAATCCCAGCGCAAAAAAGGCTGCCGACCGCTCATCCAGCACCGGGATCGCCTCGATGTCGGGGTGCTGGGCCAGGGCGTAGGTCAGGGGGGCTGAGCGGGATCCCGGAGACACCACCGCCAAACGGCAACCCAGCCGACTCAAGGTTTCGGCCAACAGGGATCCCCAGAGGGTGTTGAGGTTGCGCCAGTCCAGCCGCCTCGGCAGGACAAAGTTTTCACCGGTCACAGCGGAGACAAGGTGTTGAGATCGAATCGGGATCCCGGCGGCAAAAAGTGAATGCGGGCATTGTGCAGCCGAAAATACTCATCCGCCGCCGCCTCCTGAACGGTCGAGTACAGTTGCGTCCCGTCCACAATCGTCACCGTCCCCAAGCCGATTACCTCCATCACATCGTCGGCCTGGATCACCACCGCCGTATTCTCATCAATGCCGATACCCAAACATTGGGGATAGTGGGCCACCGCCGTAACCAGCCGCACCAGGCGATTGCGCTGATGGAAATGTTGATCGATGATGACGCGAGGCAAAAGGCCCAGGCCTGTCTTCACCGTTACAATTGCCGGCGTGGGCGGTTCTCCGCTGTAGCCGCGGGAGATCATCTGCTGCCCCAACGCAGAAGCTCCGGCGCTGGTTCCGGCAATTACCGTCTGCCCCCGCTGCCACTGCTGTCGAATGGCCTCCATCAGCTCGCTGTGGGCCAGCACCTCCGCCAGCCGCTCCTGATCCCCACCCGTAAAGTAGATGCCGGTGGAGAAGCGGATTTTCTCAACGTTATCGGGATCCCTTGCCTCCATCGGGCTGCGGATATCTAGAACTTGGAGGCTGGCCGCCCCCATCTGCTGAAAAATGTTGGCGTAGATCTCCCCCAGCACCGCCGGGATCCCAGAAGCCGCGGGCACGATGGTGATGTGGGCAGACTTTCCCCCCGCTCGGCGGAAGAACTCCCAAAGGATGTGGCGCTCATTTTCCTTATCCTCTGCTCCCCCGACGGCGATGATGTCGGAACGGGCGGTGATGGGATCCTTCACGGTAGAGCGGCTCAGGGGTTGGGCGTCGTTTGTCGGCGTGGAAGGGACTCCGTTCCACTCCAGCTCACGGTGGGCGGCAGAAACATCAGGCAAATGGGGCATGGAGCGCGAGGAAGATTAAAATGGGCACATTTCACTTTCACTATGCTACGGCTTGGAATTCGGTTTGGCGCAGCTCAATTCCAGATTTCACGGAAGAGTCAGGGGTTGGTTAGGGGTCTCGAAAGGGGGAATAATGTTCATAAGAACACCCCTCGTCTCGTCCTTCGGTTCACCCAGCAGGAGCATCCATGGCCAGAAAACCTGACGGATATCTTGTCCACATCATGCTGGAAGGTGGACAAACCATGCAGGTACGGGTCAAAGAAGCCAGAGAATACACCGAGCTGATCAACAACCTCATGGTGGGCGGCGAAGAGTTCATCACCTTGCCCAAGCAAATGGACAATGAGTACATGATCGTGCGTCCTCAACGGGTGTCCGGCGTGTCGGTGGAGGCGATCTACGCTTCCAGCGTTGGCATCGACCTATGAAATTGGGGATCCCTTGCCCAAAGAACGGAATAGCTGGGGATCCCAATACAAAACCCCCGCCACCAGAGCATGGGCTGCCAGAGGGCTAGACCCTGAAGGGCCTAGAATCCATGGCGTTGGTAGGTCACCCTTGTGGAGGCAAGATCACCTTGTCGATCACGTGGATGACACCGTTGGAAGCTTCAATGTCGGCTGTTACCACATTGGCATCGTTGACCTTGACACCATCAGCCAAAGAGATTTCCACAGGGGATCCCTCGACCGTAACCACTTCCCCAGCTTCCAAAGAGGTAGAGAGAACTTTGCCGGGCACTGCATGGTAAGTGAGAAATCGAAAAAAGTCCCCGAAAAAGATGTTTCTACTGCCCCAAGATGCTTTCTTACAAAGGCTGCGGGGGTATCTTTCACTAAGGTTAGATTTGCAACATGCAACAATCATCGCAGGGTGGTGGTGAGCAATCCAAAACAGGCTGAAAAAGGATCCCTTGAGGCTGAGGGATCAGTTACGTTTGTCTGCATCTATAGTCATTCTGATTCAAACTAAAACGCTGCACCCACACCTGAAGCGTTGAATGCGCGGGGCTGGAAGACTTTTCTTGGTAGCTCAGGCGTCTCACTCTAACCTGAAACGACTGTACTGTTTTGTTTGCTCGAGCTGTCTATCCAGCGGCAGCACAAAAAATAACACCCTCACGGTGCCAAGCAAAGGGATAAATGAGTTAACGAGCTCGTAATAATCCTGGCAGTTGTGCTTACTCTTCTTCCGGCTCGAAGTCTTCGTCGTAGTCGTCCCCGATCAAATCGTCGATATCGTCGATGTCTTCTTCCAAAATCATCTCAGGGACCTCAATGGGCTGCTCGATCAACCGGCCCTCTTTGCGCAACCAGTCAAGAATGGAGAGGCTGCTAGGAGAGGGCACCACCGTTGGCGGCTGATCGCGGGGCTCTTCGCGCAGAGAGGGATTGTGGTAGTACATGCCGTACGGAAAAAGGGCAGTTATCGACGAGGAATGAACTCGGCTTGGATTGATCTCCTCTCAACCGAGGGACGCGGGCTTTCCATCGATATATCCCTCAGTTTAGCCTATGCCTGCCACTCCTGCAAAAAGCGGTGCAGCACCCGCTCCAGTTCAACAGCCCGCGCTGCCTTGAACAGCAGCCGATCCCCGGCTTGTACCTGATGCAGCAAGACTTCCAGCAGTTCGGATACCTCCTCGCAGCGTTCTGTCTGGGCTGCCGGTTTTTGGTCGAGCAGCGGTTGCATCTCCCCTTCCGGATCCAAGAGCAAGACCCGATCCAGCCCCAGAGGGGCAGCCGCCCGACCCACCTCTGCATAGAGCTGAGGCGCATGCTCTCCCAACTCCCGCATCGGGCCGAGAATGGCCCAGCGCCGTTTTCCCGGGGTTTGAGCCAATAGGTGCAGAGCCGCAATCATCGCTTCCGGCGAGGCATTGTAGGTTTCATCCCAGATTTCCACATCTCCCGCCAGCTTGAGATGGCGGTTGCGCCCCTCCAGATGGGTGGGCAAGGCGATGGGTTCTCGGAGCCGCTCCCAATCCAGCCCCAAGCTGCGCAAAGCAGCCAGCACCCCCATCCAGTTGAGGGCATGATGCCTTCCCGGCAGAGGCACCGGCAGCGTTAGGCCCTCCACAGTTACCGTTTGGGCTTGGGGATCCCATTCTCCTCGTAAGTCCCCCTGATCCAGGCCATAGGTAAGGGTTTGTCCCGACCACAGGCCGGCGGCAGTGGACAACAACAAGGGATCTTCTCCATTGAGCAGAGCCACTCCCTGCCCCAGCGCTTGCAACAACTCGCACTTGGCGGCGGCAATGGCCGCGCGGGATCCCAGTCTGCCGATGTGGGCGGTGCCAATATGGGTGATCAAGGCGTGGGTGGGCTGAGCCATCTGAGCCAGGCGGCGAATTTCTCCGGGGCCGCGCATGGCCATTTCCAGAACCACAAACTGATGCCCCGGTTGCATCTGGAGCAGTGTTTGAGCAACCCCGATGTCGTTGTTGTGGTTGGCTTCAGTTTTGAGAACTGTGCCGTAGCGGGATAGGGCAGCCGCCAACATTTCCTTGGTGGTGGTTTTGCCTGCTGAGCCCGTGATGGCTACTACGGAGGGGGGAAACTGCTCCCGCCAGCCTCTGGCAATGCGCTGGTAGGCAGCTAGGGTATCTGAGACTTGAAAATGGGGCCCAGCCACCGGACGCTGGCTGATGACGGCAACGGCCCCCCTTGCCAAAGCTTGTGGAATAAAGTTGTGTCCATCAAACCGTTCCCCCCGCAGCGCCACAAAGACTGACCCCGGCTGCAATTGGCGGCTGTCGGTGCAAATGGCTTGGACGGGAAGACCCAACAAATGGGGATCCCCCTGCAGAGGAGTTTGCAGCAGGTCGGCCACAGTTTGTAGAGTCAGCATGGGGCAGAAGGTTGGTCTAGAGCCCACAGTGAGAAGTGAGAAAAGAGAAACGAGAAAAGAGCAGCGAGTGGTGAGAAGGGAAGTATGAAGTATCCTCACTCCTCACTTCTCTCTCCTCACTCCTCTCTCCTCACAGCCTGGCTGCAGCGTTTCGATCCCAGTCGGGAGGGCGATGATGGCCTCTTTGGCCATGCCGATGAACAGACCATGTTCCACAACCCCCACCGTCCCTTTGAGTTGATCGGCGATCTTGGCAGGATCCGCCATGGGGCCGAATTGGCAGTCGAGGATGTAGTGCTGCTCGTCCGTCAAGTAGGGATCCCCGTTGGCATTCCGCCGTAAGGTGGCTGTGCACCCCAGAGCCTCTACCCGCGCCAAGGTGGTTTTCCAGCCAAAGCGCACCACCTCTACCGGCACCGGGAAGCGAATGCCCAACTGCGGGACTTTTTTAGAGGCATCGGCGATGATGATCAGCTCGGCGGCGCTGGCCTCCACCAATTTTTCCCGCAACAGGGCCCCTCCTGCCCCTTTGATCAGGTTGAGGGATCCCACTTCAATCTCGTCGGCCCCATCGATGGCCAGATCCAGGCGCGGCTGCTCTTCTAGGGTAGCCAGCGGGATCCCCAGGGAGCGGGCCTGTTCAGCCGTGCGCTCGGAGGTGGGCACACCGAGGATCTGCAGACCCTCGCTTTGCATCCGCTCTGCTAGGGCGCTGACAGCAAAGGCGGCTGTGGATCCCGTGCCCAGCCCCACCACCATTCCCGACTGCACCTTTTGAACTGCAGCCCGGGCTGCCGCCTGTTTCAGCTCATCTAAAGACTCGGTCCCGCTGCCGCCAAGGGTAGTCATTCCCAGCTCCTCTCCCGTGGATGAAGATCCTACCAAAGTGCTTTGCACCGCTACCGCCCGCTCCAGCTAAAACCCTCCGGCGCTGCCACCACCCGACCGAAGAGATCATAGGGCTCGGCGTGGGTGATCTGCACCGGCACCAGGGATCCCAGGGATCCCTGCCCCTGCACATACACCACTCCATCCACCTCGGGGGCAAAGCGGGGGGAACGGCCAATCCACTCGCCGGTTCTGGGGTTTTCCTGCTCCAAGAGAACGGGAACCACCCGGCCTACCTGCTCGCGGTTGCGGCGGAAGGTGATCCCCTGCTGCACCTGCATCAGGCGGGCACGGCGCTCCTGTTTGACGGCCTCTGGAACCTGATGGGGGAGATGGTAGGCAGGGGTGCCCTCTTCGGGAGAAAAGGTAAACACCCCCACATGGTCAAACTGATGGCGCTGGACAAAGTCTAGTAGATGCTGGAAGTGCTCCTCCGTCTCCCCAGGAAAGCCGACGATAAAGCTGGTGCGCAGCACGGCATTGGGCAACGCCTGGCGCAGCCGCTCGATCACCCGGTCGTTGACCTGCCCTTGCCAGGGGCGATTCATGGCCTTGAGGATCTGCGGATGGCTGTGCTGTAGGGGCAAATCCAGGTAAGGCAAGAAATTGGGAGTTTCTTGGATGGCCTCCACCACTGCAGGCGTGATGCCGGTGGGGTAGGCGTAGAGCATGCGGATCCAGGGGATGGGGATCTTGCCCAGGGCGCGAATGAGATCTGCCAGCCGCGGCTCCCCGTAGAGATCGATCCCGTAGTGGGTGGTGATCTGGGAAATTAAAATCAGCTCCTGCACCCCCTCTTCGGCCAGTTGTTCTGCTTCCCGTAGGATCGACTCGATGGAGCGGGAGCGTTGGTTGCCCCGCAAGTGGGGAATGATGCAGAAGGAGCAGCGGTAATCACAGCCCTCGGCTACCCGTAGGTAGGCCACAGGCGCATGGGTGGTGCGATAGCGAGGTACGGTCTCGTCGGCAATGTAATCCAAGCTGGAAGTAACGGCATTGACCCGCTCTCCCCGCTCCGCCCGCTCGATCACCTGGACGATCTGGTGGTAGTCGCCGGTACCTACCAAGGCCACGGCCTCTGGGATCTCCTGCAGCAGCTCCTCTTGGAAGTGTTGCGCCAAGCAGCCGGCAATAACGATTTTCTTGCCCTGTACTGCCAACTCCATCAGGGTGCTGACCGACTCCCGCCGCGCTGCTTCAATGAAGCTACAGGTATTGACGATCACATAGTCAGCACTCTCTTCGTCCCCATCCACCCGGTAGCCTGCTTGAGCCAGCAAGCCCAGCATGTGCTCGGTGTCCACCCGGTTTTTCTCGCAGCCCAGGTGTAAAACGGCAACCGACGCCTTTGTACGCTGCACCGCTGTTCGCGTAAGCGGGACGGAGTCCTTAACGGATGGGAAACTGGAGACGGTCGCTTCTAACCCATTCATGGACTGAGCATCAAAAAGGGGGCAGCTTGCCAGAGGCTTATCTATTCTAGTTGAGGGCCGCATCAGCGTTGCGGAGCAATAGAGCCGTAGCCACGGCCAACGCGGTGGCCGCCCAACTGTAGGGATCCCTGCCAGCCGCCGTCGGAAACAGAGGCGCTTGTCCATAGCCCCGCAGGCGCAAAGCCTGATAAACCCTCTGCGAGCGCTCGTAGCTGCGAACCAACAGGGTGCCCACCGAAGCGGCCAGAAAGGGCAGATCTTGTCTTAGAGACGGCCCAGGACGCCACAGGGATCCCCGCGGTCGCCAACCCCTCAACCGGGCTGCCCGTTGCATCTGCTCCCACTGAGCAGCCATCTCTTGCAGATAGCGCTGGGTGAGCCAGGCCAGTTCCAAAAGCAGATCTGGGATCCCCAGTTGCCGCAACGCTGCCAACAGTTCCGACGTGGGAGTGGTCTCCAGCAGCAGCATGGTGAGAGCGAACAGGGCCAGCCCCCTCCCCCCCATGCGGAGCGCCATCTCCAGCCCCTCCCAGCGCAAAGCCAGGGATCCCCAGCGCCACAGGATGGTTTCCCCCGCCCAGAAGGGTAGGATCCCCATCAACCCTGCCACCAACAGCCCTGGGGCTGCCAGCCGCCTCAGCCCGAGACTCCAAGGCAATCCCGACAGGCTCCACAGTCCAGCCACCAGCGCCCAGATGAGCGGCAAGAGGGCCAGGCACCTCACCGAGGCGAAAGCCGCCATCAGCGCCATCAGGCCCAGCACCTTGGGCAGAGGTTGCCACCGGTGCAGCCAGGAAAGGGGTTTGGAGGGGTGAGGATGGGATTGTTGACCGCGCCAGCAGCAAGGGATCCCTGAGCCGGCTTCATCTCTTGCCATACTCTCCCAGCAGCGCCGGTTGTACCCGCTGCAAAAACAGCACCACCCAACTGGCGAACAACCCCTCCACCACCATCAGGGGGATGTGGGCCACCACCAAGCTCCCAAGAGCCAGACGACCGGCTTCTGTGGAGAGGATCCCGCTGCCAGCGTCAACCACAGCAGCCATGACCACCCCGTAAAACAACAGCACTGCTAGACCCACCCCAACCGCTCCCGCCAAGAAGGCAGACACTCCGGCCCCCATCACCCGACGGCCTGCCCGAAAAATCCCACCGGCCAGGAGCGCCGGGATCCCCATAATGGCGGCGTTGATGCCCAATGTGGTCAGGCCCCCATGGCCAAAGGCCACCGCCTGAAAAAACAAGCCCACTACAATCGCCGGATAGGCCAAAGCCCCCAACATCAGACCCATCAACCCGTTCAGCACCAGATGCAGGCTGGCCGGGGGAAAGGGCAGGTGAATCGAAGAGGCCACAAAAAAGACAGCCGTGAGCAAAGCCGCTTTGGGCAACTGGTCGCGACAGCGTTGCGTAGCAATATGGCGGGGATCCCGTTCCCACCAAGGACATTGCTCGGCAACGCCGGCGCGACGGAGAAGCCGCAAGCTGTAGCTGGTGATCAGGGCGGTGATGCCATAACCCCCTAGCCAAAGCGGTGCTGGCAAAATGCCATCGCTGATGTGCATGGTCAGTCCTACTCCAGAGCAGAGGAGCCAGCCTGGGAGCCTGAGATTCCTGACCCTGGAGATCCCGAAACCGGTGGGCTCTCCACCGCTGCGTAACCAGATTGACGGGGCCTGGAGAAGAAGAGAGCTGTGCCCAGACAGCCCCAAATGACGCAACCGGCCATAACCCCCCGCTGCAAAGGCCCAAAGGGTGAGGAACCGTTGGGGATCCCTTCTGCCTGAGCAAACTCCTCGCCCACCGGCACATTGACCAATACCCCATGCCCCGCCTGGCGAATCCGCACCTGCCAGAGGCCCGTCAGGTTGGGATCCGGCTGCAGCAGAAATCGTCCCCGCGCATCCGTCTGTCCCTCCTGCCAAGGGGTAGTGGGATCCGTTGGCGCAAACACCGTTACCTGCGCAGAACGCATCGGTTCGCCAGAATCGTAGCGGGCCTGGATCTCAAAAGCGGGAACTGCCCGCCAAGAGGCCTCCACCCCGTGGCCCCAAGCGGGAGCAGACAGGAGCAGGCCGAAAGCCAGCAAGCTCAACCGTGCTCCGCATCGCTGACGCGACGCCGCAATCAGGCTCAGTCGGCAGGAAGGGATCCAAAGTTTTGGCCAGACTCGGTTCATTGGTTAGCTGAGGACAGACGACAATCTCTACGCTCTGCAGGCGACCGGTCTTAGAAAAGCCAAGACTTCAGGGCGAAGACTCTGTCTGGGCAGGGCCAGAGGCAGCGCGGCAGTGGCCTTCCCCCACATGGCCCAAGTGGTGCAGGATCTCCAATGCGGCCTTAGCCGCAGGGGATCCCTCCTGCAGATCCCCCCAGTCCACTTCCAGAAGGTCGGATCCCCCCCCAGTGCTCCGCGCCGCTGACGCGGCCAGCCGCTGCTCCAGGGAGACAGGATCCAACTTCACCAAAGGGGCAAACCCCAGAGCTGCTTGATTGAGGCTGTCGTTGGGGGGCAAGCTTCCATCTCCAAACAGGTGGTCGAAATGGAAGGTGACCTCCAGATCTGCCACCTGGCCGACGCGCACAAAGCCTTTGCGCTCCTCCCCCACATACTCTCCGCAGGTGAAGGCCACCTCAGGGCTGAACTTGAGCACAAACGGCATCTCCCCAGCCCCTTCCTTTGTCGGTCGGGCTTGGCCTTCGATCCAGAGGGAATAGCCCTTTGCCGGCCCCTCCAGTGCTGGCACCAGCCGCCACCCCAGGGCGTTGTAGTGGCCAGGGGGTGCCTCTAGGGATCCCAGTAGGGCCCGCTCCGCCGGGGGAGCCGTGATCAAATCAACCGTGATGGGGCCGGAGAGGCTGACCAATGCCCGTGCCAGCAAATCTGCATTTCCTTCCGGATCAAAGGGCGGATCGGTTTGGTAGGCGGTTATGTCCGCCAGCGTCACGTACACGTGCTCAAAGCTCAGTTCCCAGCCGTCTTTGGAGACAAACCCCTCCCGAATGAAGTCCTCGCCGTTGGCCCAAAACTCCAGAGTACCCATCTCTGCCTTTGCTTGGGCTAGGGGTGCTTCCTGCCTGACCTTTTCCGCTCCAGCGTTAGAAGCCGGTCGGCAGGCGCCTAGAGAGAAGGCCAACCCAAGGGCCAGAAAGGGTAAAGCTAACCCCTTGCCCCAGGGATCCCTTGTTGAAGCACCAAGCCGAAATGGAGTGTGTTTCACCAGTTCCCCTGCCAAGGACTCGGTCCCGATGACGCAAACGGCACTGCTCTAGCGAAACACAGGCTTCCCTGGTGTTACAATCCCCCACCAGGGCATCTGTAGGGCTATGCCTATGGCAAGGGCTACTCCTGCGCCAGATTCCCCGCCCGCACCCAACCTTCCTGCCCATTCTGACGGCGAATGCGCTGCCAACGACCATCTTCGCTGAGGCCCAGCACCGTCACCACCTCGTTCATGGGCACACCACCAATGTAGGTTCCCTCCCGCTCTGGAGTGGCCCGCAGCGCCAGGCCAATGGGCTCGATCACCCGTCCCCGCTCACCTGGGGAAACCACTGCTGCCGTGGGGGGTCGAGTCGGCAAAGGAGTTGATTCAGGGTTGGGTTCAACTGTGGGAGCTGTAGAAGTTGAAGCTGAAGCACCATCCACAGGGCCCAAATTGCCAGCCCGCACCCAGCCCTCTTGTCCGTTCAACTCCCGCCGCACCCGTTGCCAACGACCATCGGCGCTGTACTCCAACACCGTCACCGTTTCCCCCACCACAATTCCCCCTTGGTAGGCTCCATCGGCAGAAGGTTGGCTGCGGATTGCCAGGCCAATTGGCTCGATCACCCGCCCGCGGCTGCCGGGGGGAAATCCCTCAGGGTCAACAGTGCCTGCAGCAGGGCCAGAGGGGGGAGAGGGAAAACTGGCTGGGCGGGGCAAGGGATCCAAGCGCACGGCCTGCGGAAATTGAGGCGGGGCAGGGGGGGCCAACATGGGGGCAACAAGCTGCCACAACTGCCAACCCAAGGCGGCCAGAGCCCCAACCGAGACACTCACCACCACCAAGGTGCCCAAGGGAAAACCGCCAGAAGCAGGAGAAGAACGGCCTCGCATCGGGTAGTTAGCCATCCGAAATACCTTCCCGCAATGCTGCAGGCAAGAATCCGCAGAGAAGATGGGATCCCCGTCAAAACCGGGGATTTACGAAAGCCAGAGCACGACTGCTGCGCAACGCTGACGTGATTGCATCCCAATGTATCGTGTTCCGCAGCGCTCTTGCTAGGCCTGTGCAGAGGAACCGCAACGCTGACGGGGCGACGCGACCCCAGAGGGCAAGGGCGTCGGAGATTAGCTTCTACTTATTGGTGTTGGTGAACTTATTCTGCCAGTCGGTCGTCAAAATCTCTCGGCCAAATACCCATCCTGCCAGAAGGAGGGGCAATGCCAAGCCCAGAAAGCCAAAAAGACTGACCACCTGAGCCACTTGCCGCTGGGCTTGTTTTCTCCTGGGATCCGGGATGTTGTTAGCAGCCAGCACCACTTTAGAACAAAAAGCCACCACCACCGCCCCCACCGGCCCCAAAACCAAAGAGGGCCACAGCCAAGCCGCCACTTGCGAGAATGCGTAGGCTCCAGTGAATGGGATAATCACGAAACAAGCCAGCTCCAGGATCCCCCACGTGAAGAGGGCCAACCAGACATCTTTGCGGAAGACTTCATCGGGATTGGTGTACATAAGCCTCCGGGATAAACCGCCCACACTAAGGCCAGACCTCGAGACAGGAACGGAAGCGCCACGGCTTCCAGATTAACTCCAGGTGCAAGGATCTGCTTGACGGATTTCCTCTGCCATTCAGGCAACTCAGTAAGATAATGCCCAAGATTCTTGGATAAGCCTCCGTTGATTTACGCACAGGAGGGCGGCCTCGGCAAGGATAAACTCCCCGCGCGACCCCACACGTAAAGACTTGAAATAAGATTTAAGTGTTCAATCACTCATGAATTGCCTGCGCCTGTGGCCCTTTCCAGCCGAGGTTGGGGTCAAGCCTGCCCTGTTGATAAGGCTCTTTTTCCCCTCCCACCTGGCGAGCTGAGGGCCTATTGCCTCTATGTGATGGTTGCCTATGGACTGCCGAAGGGATCCCCGCACCCCAACGCCCTGCAACCTTGTCTCCTGCTGACTTCGAGAGTGCCAAGCTGCCATGTCACGCATCCTCATCATCGATGATGATCCCAGCATTTGTGCTCTACTGCAGCGGTACTTGCAGCGGCAGGGGTATTCGGTTGAGGTGGCGATGACGGGGGCCGAGGGCTTACAGCAGTTGCGCGCTTTTCAGCCGGCCTTGGTAATTTTGGATCTGAACTTGCCGGATGTGAGCGGCTACGATCTCTGCCAGCAAATGCAAAAAGAGACCGGCGTGTACGTGTTGATGTTGACCAGCCGCGTCAGCCCTGCTGATAAGTTGCACGGATTCCAGTTGGGGGCAGATGACTACCTGACCAAGCCCTTCAGCCTGCCGGAGTTACAGGCGCGAGTGCAAGCCATTCTGCGGCGGCAACGTATGAAGACCGAAATGGCCAGCGCGCCGGTCTTGACCTTTGCCTCTTTGGTAATCGACCCGGAAACCCGAGCAGTCATCCGCGAGCAGCGCCTGATCAACTTAACAGCACTGGAGTTCGATTTGCTCTATGCTATGGCTCGACATCCGGGGCGGGTTTGGCGACGGGCTGAGCTGATTCAAGAGGTGTGGGATTTTAACCACGAGGGAGATGAACGGGTGGTCGATGTCCACATTGGCCAAATTCGCAAGAAACTAGAGACTGATACCAGCCAACCGGAGTTGATCCGCACCGTGCGTGGAGTTGGCTACAAGTTTGAGCCCCCCGCTCCGAAGGAGGGATGGGGAGAGGAAAAACCTTAACCCCCAAATAACTCTGATACATTTACGCTGAACACTGCTGAACATCACTGTTCAACTATGCAGCGATAGCATTCTGTTTGTTTCCAAACA